>CAMEMA010000034.1 GCA_945926705.1 uncultured Clostridia bacterium | reverse complement strand
CCTATAAATAATGAACCTATAAATAATGAAGATAATCTAAAACAATTAGACAATGCGGATAATACAATTCATAATGCAGAAAAAAATCTCGAGACTTATTTAGAAACATTAAGGGAAAAATATGGGAAATCTGACGAATTTAAAAATGCAAAAAAGGAATTAAATAAAATCAAAATATTTAATCACCAACAGTCTTTAACTATTCAAAAATATAATAGTGAAATAGAGAAACTGAAGTTGAAGGAACAAAATTGTTCAAGCGAAAAATCGCGTCTTGAAGAAGAAATTGCTTTTTTAAAATAAAGGAATTGAAAAATTAATATAAACACATAAGCACGTAAAATCGGTGAAATATAAATATGACCAGTTATAAAATATTGGTATTTTTGACAAAAAATAAAAGCTCTCAATGAAGAGGGCTTTTTTTATCTAAAAAGATACCATTTAAATTCATGCGTGTCTCTTAAAGCGTTATATTAATCTGATTCCCCAAAATAGATGTTGTACCATACTATAAAGATGTATATAGTCCAAACTTTTCTGCTATTGTCCCATTTTCCGTTATAGTGGTCATCCAGAAAATGTAAAATTTCTTCACAATTAAAAAATTTCTCTGCTGTTTTGGAAAGAAAAGCACTCCTTACAATTTCGTAATATTTCTTATCTCTCAGCCAGACTCTTGTAGGAACAGGAAATCCAAGCTTTTCTTTTTGAGCAGTATCTTCCGGCAAGCGTTTCATAGCAGCTAATCTAAGAGCGTATTTAGTATTTTCACGTGGTGCTTTTAAGTTTGTTGGTAATGAGGCGGCTACTTTAAATACTTCTTTATCCAAAAATGGAACTCTAAGTTCAAGAGAGTTTGCCATACTCATTCGGTCTGCTTTAAGAAGTATGTCTCCAACCATCCACATATTTATATCAAGATACTGCATTTTTGTAACGTCATCATAATCCTGTGCTTTTTTGTAAAGATTTTTACACAAATCTTGCGGACGTGTAGCAATAGCTGGATTTTTTAAAATTTTTCTTTTATCTTCTTGTGAGAACATAAAAGCGTTTCCGATGTATTTATTTTCAGTAGTATGTTCTCCTCTTATTATGAAACTACGTCCTTTAAATCTGAATGGTATTTTTTTTACGGTATTTGCAAGAAATGTCCTTGCTTTTTGATTGAATATTTTCTGATAAAGTTTAAATACTCGTGGTTCATTGTATATTGTATAACCGCCAAACAGTTCATCCGCGCCTTCTCCGGAAAGAACAACTTTAACATGTTCGCTTGCTAATTTGGAAACAAAGTAGAGAGCAATGCAAGATGGATCTGCTAAAGGCTGATCCATATGATATTGAACTTTTTTGATGGAGGACCAAAACTCTTCAGAAGAAATTATTTTATAGTAATGCTTAATTCCCAATTTTTTAGACAAATTCTTTGCCCATGTAACTTCGTTGTATTTTTCTCCGAAATCAAATCCGACTGTAAATGCCTTCTGACCGCCGAAATATGAAGAAACGTAACTGGAATCTACTCCGCTTGATAAAAAGCATCCAACTTCCACGTCACTTATTCTGTGAGCTTCTACAGAATTTTTAAAGACTTTTTCAATTTGTTTTGAAGCAGTTTTAATATCCAGATTAGGATTTATATTGAACTTCGGTTCAAAGTATCTTTCTGTTTTAACCTCTCCTTTTTCATACTTTAGAAAGTGTCCCGGCATTAAACAGTAAATATTTTCGAAAAAAGTTTCCGGAGGCACAGCGTATTGAAATGAAAGGTAATTATCAAGAGTTTTATAATTGAATTTCTTTTCAAATGTTGGAAATGCCAATATACTTTTTATTTCCGAAGCATATATAAAATTATTTTCTACTTGAGCCCAATGCAGCGGTTTAATGCCGAATGGGTCTCGAGCTATAAACAAAGATTGGTTTTCTCTGTCCCAAATTGCAAAAGCGAACATACCTCTGAGTTTTGGAAGCATGTCGCTACCCCATTCCTCAAATCCGTGAATCAAAACTTCTGAATCGGCCTCTGTGTAAAATTTATGATTTTTTTCAAGAAGCTCTTTTTTTAATTCTTTGTAGTTATATATTTCTCCATTAAATGTTAAAACAAGAGTGTTGTTTTCATTATAGATGGGCTGCGTACCACCTTCAACATCTATTATACTCAGTCTTCTGAATCCCATTGAAACATCTTTATCAATAAAAAAACCTGAACTGTCAGGTCCTCGGTGAATTATGAGATTAGTCATATCTTCGATAACTTTACTCTTATTTATAATTTCTCCGGTAAATCCGCAAATTCCACACATATATATCTTTTCCTCCTGATTTTTGCTCTCTACCATGTTTTTAAATATTTTCCAAAATCGATCACAAATAAATAAATTATATCATGCTTACCAATAACATACAAATCAATTTGATTATATCGGCAATGAGTAAAAATTCAACTGATATTTATAATTGAAATTGTAAATAATTTATCTTATTAAGTTCAATCTAAGATTTAAAAAATATGTTTCAATACAAAATCCCCGGCTACTATTGTAACCGAGGATTTTCTCATGGTGGGCCATCTAGGACTCGAACCTAGGACCGACCGGTTATGAGCCGGTTGCTCTAACCAACTGAGCTAATGGCCCCTGTGAACACTGGTAATTATATTTCAAATTAAAACACATGTCAATAACTTTATTTTTAAATTTATTTTTTGTCGTAATATTTATTTTTGTTAATGATATTTATATTTAAATATTCTAAAATTTATCAAGTTATTTTTTGTCTCTAATTGTTTTTAATGTTAAATACATATATTTATAAGTTTTGTAATATAATGTGGTATAATTCTAAATGTAACTTTAATTTTATAGATAAGGAAAAAGATAATGACAAATGTGAATCAAAAAACTTCAAAACAAAAAAAAGTAAGTCAATCTTTTGCTGCTGGAGCAATAATTATGGCGGTAGGAATGTTGCTGGTGAAAATAGCGGGAGCAGCCTTCAAAATTCCTCTTGCGTATATACTGGAAGGAGTGGGTTCAGGTTATTTCAGTTCGGCTTACAGCATATATAATCCAATTTATGCTTTAGCTACAGCCGGTTTACCGATAGCTATTTCCCGTATGGTTTCCGGAAATATGGCACTTAAAAGATACAAAGACGTAAAAATGATTCATAAAATATCTATTCCAATGTTTGTTTTTACAGGTCTTAGTGGATTTATTTTAATGATATTGGGCTCATTTGCTTATGTAAAATTTACAAATGCTCCTGATTCTATTTATTCAATGTTTATGCTGGCTCCCACAGTATTTTTTGCATGTTTAATTTCAATTTACAAAGGTTACTACGAAGGTTTAAGAAATATGATCCCTACGGCAGTTTCGGAAATAGTTGAAGCATTAGGAAAGGTTGTTTTCGGTCCGACATTAGCTTATGCGGCGGTTAAATATGGAATGGATGAATACAGAAAGCACGGTACCGTATTTGGAATAGCGTATGAAAATGAAGTTGCTGCTCACAATGCAACTCTTCCGTGGGCATCTGCAGGTGCTGTTTTGGGAATTACTCTTGGAGCGGTGTGCGGATTTCTCTATATATTTATAAAGTATAAAATTTCGGGAGACGGAATAACAGAAGAAGAACTTGAAAATTCAGAAGAGGCGAGACCTAAAAAAACTTTAATAAAAACGCTTCTTAATATATCTGTACCTATTGCTTTAGGAGCCATAGTTATGAATTTAGCAGGTGCAATAGACGCCATGCTTGTTCAAAGAAGATTGTATGATTTGATGTCTACAGTACCGCATGTTCTTTTAAATATGTATTCTGGACTTATTCCGAATCAGTCTATAGAAAGTGATACGACACATGTATTTTTAAATGGTTGTTTCGTATATATGAATAATATAACAATGCTTTTGCCTACGATAACTCAAGGTCTTGCAATAAGTGCTCTTCCGAATGTGACAGCGGCTTGGATTAATGGAATAAGTGATAAAATAAAGAAAAATATAGAAACTATTTTGAAAATGACAACCATTATTTCTTTTCCGGTAGGTTTAGGGATGTCAGTTATGTCTTATCCGATAATGGATTTAATATATAATACTTTTGGAAAAAGCAGTCAATTAGGTGAAATATGCATTGCATCACAAATAATGAGTATATATGCTATAGCGATAATATTCGTTTCAATAAGTACTCCTCTTTGCAGTATGCTACAAGCAGTAGGAAGAGCTGACCTTCCTCTTAAAATTCTTACTATAGGTATGTTAATAAAAATAGGTCTTAACTATATTTTGGTAGGAATACCGCAGATAAATGTACAAGGAGCCGGTATAGGAACTTTGATTTGTTATCTGTTTATATGCATTTCCAGCATTATTTTACTTTGCAGAGAAACTAAAATGAGTTTAAATTGGATGTCAATTTTCATAAAACCTTTTATATGTGGAATTATGTGCATTGCCGCAGCGTATTCGTCGCACGGATTTTTTCAGAAAATTATAGATTATAAAATTTCTACAATATTGTCAATTGTAATTGCTGGATTTGTGTATGTAACAGCTGTTTTGCTTTCACGGTGTCTGACTTACTCAGATTTATCGACAGTTCCTGGATGTAAAAAAATTGTTAAAGTACTTGAAAAATATCGTTTATTGGGTTAATACGGTACGAATCAGACTATTTTCCATATATCATTTGAAATGTAATTGGTTTATGCAAGTAAATGCCAAATTCAGAATTTATTAAATATTTTAAATATTTTTCGTTCTCCCAAGGGGTCAGTTCAAACGTATATCAGCTATAAGGTCGAACTTAATTGCAAAATAATATTAAGCTGTAGAAAAGCTGTAGAAGCAATTGATTTTAGCGATGGCAATATGATTAAAGAAACGCTTAATTACATAACTTTGCCATTGACTTTTCATGGCAGCGCAGAAAAAGTTCCAGGAAGAGATACAAGAGAAGATATCAGCTTTTTATGCAAAAAATGCTTTAAATGAGATATTTTAGAGACTTGAGTATCTTGAAATTTTAATGTTAAACAGTCGCCTAAATGACTACGAAAAGAGCTGAGAGATTTATTGTTTTCGTTAACATAGGTATTGCATCTTATAAATGTAGATGAGGGAAATGTACCTTATGATTTATACAAAACATTCAATGACGAGTTTTTGTATAAAATATCGCTTGAAAATAAAGATAAAGTATAGTAATATTTACATGCCGGTTAAGAGTAAATTTTGTGGTTCCCGGCAATGCAGTAATGGTGTTGGATTAACACCAAAAAACACGGAGGTTATAAATTTATGAACAGAACCGAACTCGTAGCAAAAATTTCGGAAAAGAGCGAACTTACCAAAAAGGATGCCGAAAAGGCACTGAGTGCTTTTATCGACACAGTAACGGAAACTCTTGCCGATAAAGAAAAGGTTCAGTTGGTTGGATTCGGAACTTTTGAAACTCGTGAACGTGCAGAACGTACAGGACGTGACCCACGTACGGGAGAACCAATTAAAATTCCCGCATCTACTACGCCCGCTTTTAAAGCAGGTAAAGCTCTTAAAGATGCTGTAAATTAAAAATTATTTATTGGGAAAAATTTTCGGTAAGCTTGAGCGGCTTTCCGAAATCTTTTTTATTGGTATATAAAATAATTATTTATAAATGAGTTTCCAATTTGATATAGCTCGATTAATAAGATATAATTTATGTTATATCATGATGTTTAGAGGGAAATCAGTGAACTGTAAGATTAATATGGGAAAATGGAACAAGGTTTTTGCGATTCCGTCGGATATAGTCGAAAACTATCTTAATAAATCAAATGAAGTTCAATTAAAGGTGATTTTATACTTACTTTGTAATTCCGGGAAAATTGTGAATGAAGAGGAAATCTCTCAAAGTTTAAATTGCTCAGAACCCGAAGTAATTCAAAGCATAAATTATTGGAAAAATGAGGGATACATAGAAATTGATAAAAATTTAAATGCTAAGATAGATCTTGATACAAATGAGAGTGCCCAAAAATCTACGATTCAACATACTGTTAGGTATAATCGTCCCGGAAGTTTGTATATTGCCAATCGAATACAGTCATCTAAAGACATAAATTTACTCATGCAGGAAGCTGAGTTAATTCTTGGGCGTCCTCTTTCTGGTGCAGATAGTGCTGTTTTATTGATGCTCCACGACAATGATGGTCTTCCTGCCGATGTGATTTTAATGCTTCTTCAGTATTCTGTAAGTGTAGGAAAATGTGGGATGAAATACATAGAAAAAGTAGGGTCGAGTTGGGCGAGAGAAGGAATAGACAATATTGAAAAAGCAGAAAAAAAAATTATACAACTTCGTAATACACACGCTTTGTGGAAAAGATTTGAAAATATTATAGGAATAGAGCATCGTGCTCCTACAAAATGCGAAGAAGAGGCCGTTAATCGATGGTTTGGTGAGTGGAAGTATTCAGATGAAATGATAAAGGAATCCTACGACAGATGTGTAAATTCAAATGGAAAGTACATTTTAAAGTATATGGATAGTATAATAAGGCGTTGGAATCATCAGGGAATACGTACTATAGAACAGGCAATATCTGAAAACACCGTGCGTAAAAAGAGATATTCTAAAGAATCAGAAAGACCTTCATACAACTTAGATGAATATGAAAAATATAATATTTTTGACCATATTTAGAAAAGAGGGGATAAATTGGGATACAGTAAAGAAATTTATGACGAAGTACAGCGAAAACTTTATAGAATAAGAAATAAATCGTGGGATGAAATGAACGAAAAAAAGAGAATTTTTTATAAGCGTTTTCCTGAAGCTCAAAAAATAGAAAAAGAGCTTTCATTGACCTCGATTGAAGTTGCAAAAGCAATTTTAAAAGGTTCCGATTCTTCTTATGAACTTTACAAGCTCAGAGAAAAAAATAAGATTTTGAGAAAAAAATTATCTGATATTTTAAAAAGTGTGAACCTTCCGGAAGATTATCTTGAAATTAAATACAATTGTGACAAATGTCTAGATGAAGGATTTATTGACGGTATAATGTGTAATTGTATGAAAGATATGCTCAAAAAAGAAGCATATGATAGGTTGAATGACTTATCTCCGTTGGATGTATCGACATTTGAAAACTTTTCACTTGATTATTATTCAGATTATCCTTCTCAAAACGGAGAGCAAAGTCCTAGAAAAAGAATATCACTTATTTTGAGTTTTTGTAAAAAATATGCTGCAAATTTTAAGAAAGACTCACCAAGTCTTTTAATGACGGGAAATACAGGTCTTGGAAAAACTCATCTGTCTTTAGCTATAGCAAAGGAAGCTATAGAAAAGGGATTTGGAGTAATTTATAGTTCCACTCAAAATATGATTTCAAATATGGAAAAGGGGAAATTTAAAGGTTTTTTTGATTATAATCCAAGCGAAAAGTACTATTCCGAATGTGATCTACTGATTATTGATGATTTGGGAACTGAATATTCAACATCTTTTTCAAGTTCGGCGATTTATAATGTTATAAATTCCAGAATTATGCGAAGAAAGCCTACTATAATCAGTACAAACCTTTCTATGCGTGAATTGGAAAAGTATTATAGCCAGCGTATGGTTTCAAGGATTATAGGTAATAACGTACGTTTGGAGTTTTTAGGAACCGATGTTCGCCAAAAGCTTATGGAAATTAGAAGAAAATAATGGACTTTGCAAATTTAACAAAAAATAAAATTTATTTAGCTTTAATTATAATGAGAAAACTTCAAAGTTTTCAAAATAAATGCTTGACATATGTTTTACAAAATGATATCATCTAATTGTTGATGTGAGTGGGTTGCTTTTAGGCGAGTAAACATCAGGAGCTTTAAAGTCAAGTCATTGTATATGATTTTGGAGCAATTTTAGGGAGCATAGCTCAGTTGGTTAGAGCACTTGCCTTACAAGCAAGGGGTCATAGG
>CAMEMA010000033.1 GCA_945926705.1 uncultured Clostridia bacterium | reverse complement strand
CAATGAGCCCATTTTTTCCGATGGAGAAGGAGACACCGTGTATGTAATGGACCAACTGGGAAATAATGACAGAGATACAAATTGGTTGGATGAAATATTTCTTAAACAAGTTATAAAAAAATTGACTGAAAGAGAAAAAAATATACTTTCTTTAAGATTTTTAAAGGGAAAAACACAAACAGAAGTTGCAAAAAAAATAGGAATAAGTCAAGCTCAAGTTTCACGATTAGAAAAAAATGCAATGAAAAAAATAAGAGAAAATTAAATCCACCGAAAATACAATCGGTGGATAAATCAATATTTTTTATTTTAATTTCATGCCAAAAAAACTTACTTTGCCATCATTTCCTGCTTTTACTATTTTTTTGGCATTTTCTTCGCCTTTAACATATACTAATTTGCCTCCATCAGGTATACACGACCCACTAATCCATATCTCATACCAGTCATTTACTTTATGCTTCTCGTTAAGTATTTCAGACAGCTTAGATGTAAATTTTAATTTAGCTCCCTCTTTGATTTTTTTATGAACTTTATCACCTTTGTAAAGCCGAATAGTATAGTTTCCGTTTTTTTCAAAAATCTCTGATGAACCCGTATTTTGATTTTTCCATGTGCAATCAGGATTTGTATCCCAATCAAGATCTTTTTCGCAATCAAGCTCTTTTTCGCAATCAAGCTCTTTTTCGCAATCAAGCTCTTTTTTGGAAACAAACTTTTTTTGGAAATCAAGCTCTTTTTTGGAAACAAACTTTTTTTGGAAATCAAGCTCTTTTTTGAAATCAAGCTTTCCCTTTCTCGATTTCTCTATTTTTTCATTTATGTTTTCCATACTCAGTTTTTCCTGCATTTTTTCGCTAGATTTCGCTATTTCTTCCTTCATATCCTTACTCATTTTTGGGCTCATAATTAAACACTCCTTTTAATAATAATATTTATTCCTGATCAAGAATAAGTAAATTATATATATATATATATATATAAAGTCAAGTGTTTTTAGTAAAAAATATTCAATAAATATTTTTTAGCATAATCCGAGACTTTTCATATGTTTCCAAATAGTAAATTTTTACCACATTATTTAATATCTTATTTCATAATTTACCTTATACAAAAGCCTGTCGTATTATATCGACAGGCTGGCTATTTTATATACATTATAAATTCTAAAACTGCTCTTGATTTACTATCGCTCTGAATTTCTCTTTTTAAAATTCCACCATTTAAAATTACTGCATTTATAAAATCTTTACTGGATTTATCGCATAACAATGAAACCTTTTCAATTTTATATTTTCTGCATTTAAGAATCATTAATTTTAATATTTCTTTTTCATACCCTTTTTCTTCTTCTTCGGGTAACACATTGTACTCTATACTTCCTGTAAATTTTTCAGAAGAATTCATTTCTAATTCGACTATGCCGAGAAGTTTATTGTCGGACTTTCTTATAACAAGATAAAATGCTGTTTTATTATCAAGACTTTTAATCCATTCTTCATAATTTTTAAAATCATCCAATTTTTGACTACTGATGATAGTCTTTCCTGCTTTTAAAAAACTATTTATATAATAGATAATTTGATTTTTAAACATCGTGGAAGGTCTTAAAAGCTTAATAGAAAACTGTTTTTCCCTATTTTTAATGATTTGAGACATGTATCTTTCCTCTTCACTAAAAATACATCCGCAGTATTTTTGTATGTAAAAATCCATTTCTCGAGCTTTATTCTGACCTTCATAAAAATATTGGCGAAAATCACGATAAAAAAATTTAATCCCATACTTTTTTTCAAGCTCATAACCGATTTTTTTTATAGAATCGTGATTTTGATAAGGACTTATTAATAAAGTTGTCGAAAACGCTTTATATCCTCTTTCTAAAGCCAATTTTACAGTCTCGGAAAGCCGTTTTCTGTAACAAATTTCACATCTTTCTCTGCCAAAATGAGGATAAATTTCTGAAATAAACTCTTTTAAACTATACTCATCACGATTAATATATTCAATTTTATTATTCTGGACATATGTAAGCAAAGTCTTTTTACGAATTTCATATTCCTTAAAAGGTTGAATATTGGGATTATACCAAAACACTACGGGAATAATATTATCTTCTTTTAACTTTTCAATACATTTTATGGAGCAAGGAGCACAACAAGTATGTAAAAGAATTTTTTTAAAGTCGTTCATTCATTATGCCTTTTTATAATCTTGTTTTTCTTTTTTTGTCCAAGCAAAGATTCCCCTTATAGCTAAGAGAAAATAAACAAAAAATAGAGCACTTTGAGCATATTCCCCTATCACAAAAAATCTTATACTCATGTATAAATTAGATACCAGCCAAAAAGCAAATCCCCACTTATTTCTTTCCGCATTCATCAATGTACCCGCCAAAGCAATTGCAGACATTATCCATGACATAAATGTCCAAATAAATTCCTGATTAGATATACTCTTTACAAATTCAGCTACTGATTCCATAATTTTTAAATTCCTCTTTCTTTTTTAAAATACATTATAGTACTTTATTTTTATTCTTCTTAATATTATAATATATTTTAAAGAATTTTGTAAAATAAATTTATTGAGTATAATCCGGAGAAAATTTATGATTGCACCCTTAGCGGAAAGATTGAGACCTCAAAAATTATGTGAACTAGTAGGTCAAAAGCATATTTTTGGAGATTCATTTGAAAAATTAGTAAAATCATCAAATATTCCTAATATGATTTTTTATGGACCTCCCGGTACAGGGAAAACAACTGCTGCTCAAATAATTTCAAAAAAATCAAATAAACAATTTTATAAAATAAATGCAACATCCTCTTCCCTTTCCGATATTAAAAGTGTAATTTTACAAATAAATCCACTAACATCTCCCAATGGTATACTTTTATACATAGATGAGATACAATATTTTAACAAAAAACAACAACAAACATTGCTTGAATTCATGGAAAATGGGGAAATCACTCTTATAGCTTCCACTACGGAAAATCCATATTTTTATATATTTCCCGCTGTTTTAAGCCGTTCACAGGTTTTTGAATTTAAACGTGCACCTGCAGATGAAATAAATAAAGCATTGGTTAGAGCCATAAAGTTTTTGGAAAAAGAACAAAATACAGTTATTAAAATATCAGATAAAACAATTGAAAGAATCTCATCACTTTCAAAAGGTGACGTACGTCGTGCGATAAACGCATTAGAAATTTGCTTTTTATCTTGTGAAGGTGAAGATAATATAAAAAATCTTAATAGTTTAAGTATTTTAGAAACATTGGAAGAAAATTCTTTTGCCGGATATAACAAAACGGGAGATGACCATTATGATTTACTTTCTGCTTTTCAAAAATCAATAAGAGGTTCTGACCCTGATGCTTCAATATATTATCTTGCTAAACTTTTGGAAACAGGAGAATTACACAGTATCTGCAGAAGACTTTTAATTTGTGTATGTGAAGATGTAGGACTGGCTTATCCGAATATTATTCCCACTATAAAATCTTTAACCGATATAGCGCTTCAAGTAGGTCTTCCGGAAGCACGAATTCCTCTCGCTGATGCAGTGATAATAGCAGCACTGTCTCCCAAATCAAATTCAGCTTACAAAGCTATAAATTCAGCAATCCAAGATATAAAAAGCGGAAAAAATTACGAAATTCCAAGAAATTTAAAAAATGCACACTGTGACAGCACGCTCGAAAGTAAAATTAATTTGAAGAATTATCTTTACCCTCACGATTATAACAATCATTGGATAAATCAACAATATTTACCTGACGAAATTAAAAACAAGAAATATTATTATCCCCAAAATAACAAGAATGAATCCGCTTTTAAACAGTACTGGGAAAAAACAACAAAAAATGAATTTTAAAACAAAAAACGCAATTATACCAATTGCTGAAAATAAACAAAGTATAAGTAATGAAATCAAAAAAATTAAGAAAAATTTTAAACATCCCATATGCTTGAATAATATTCCTGTAAACTATGCTTCTTCATTGAAAAGGGTCTGAACGGACTGTTTTTCCCGACTGCAAGTTTTGCTCCTAAATGTCTGTAACCTAAAAAAGCAAAAGGAACTTTGGGAACTATATCGTTTTTATTTTCTACCCTAAGAGTTTTGAAAAGTCTTAAATTATACGATTTCTTAAAAGCACTATTTCCCACTCTGGGACAGCCGAAAACTACTACTTCATAATTTTTATCCGGGAAATTATATTCAAGGTCTACAGCGCACAAAATAGCCAATGCCGCTCCATAAGAATGACCCGTTACATAAACTTTTCTTATTTTATCAGTTATAATTTTATGAATTTTTCCTCTGACATTTTTAGATTTATATGTACTTATAAAACCTGAATGTACTCTGATTTTAGAAGAATAATTGTTGTAAGGGACAACAGTTTTCCAAAATTTAGAGTCTACTTTCCAATCTTTTAAAGAATCAGAACCACGAAAAGCAATAATTGATGTATCTTTCACAATTCTTACAAAACATTGAACATCTGTTTTTTTATCATTTATAAATATAATTTTTTCATCTTTTACACATGGTTGGTGATTAACATAAGACATTCCGCAATACTCAAGCATCTTAATTATGGTTTTTTTATTCAATCGAAATTCACCTCGATTAAATATATGAAAGTTTATAAGAAATAATAAATTTAAAAAGGAGATTAAATTATGACAGATATGGAACGTGCTCAATCTGCAGTTAAAATTTTGAAAGAGCAATACCCGAATGCATCTTGTTCTCTAATATACAATACACCTCTTGAATTTTTAATATCCATACGTCTCTCTGCTCAGTGTACGGACGCTCGAGTGAATTCAGTCACACCGTCATTGTTTGCCGATTTTAAAAATCTAGAAGAATTTTCAAATGCTGAACCTGAAAAAATAGAAAAATACATATATCCTTGTGGATTTTATAAAATAAAATCTTGTGATATAGTAAATATGTGTAAAATAATAAAAAACAGATTTAGAGGAAAAATCCCTGACAATTTAACAGACCTTATTACATTGCCGGGAATTGGGAGGAAAACAGCAAACCTTTTTTTAGGAGAGATATTTAATAAACCCGGAATAGTTGTAGACACTCATTTTATAAGGATCACAAAAAGACTTGGGTTTCATTGCAGTAAAAATGCTTTAAAAATTGAAAAAATTATGGAAAACTTGATTCCACCTTTGGAAATGCTTAAATTTTGCCATAGAGTGATAGACCATGGAAGAAAAGTTTGTACAGCTCGAAACCCAAAATGCTATGAGTGTTGTTTAAAAAAAATATGTAGCTATTATATTGACAAATCTAAAGAATAATGTTATAATATAGTAAAAGAATAATTAAAAATTAGTAGAGGGGCTGTGGTTAAAATTTCTGGATGGGGTTCTACTGTTAGCCGAATTTTAGTAAATACACTTTTAGTATCTTTAATAGGCTGTGTAACATGTTTTACTTTTAAAATTCAGATGTCTTCTCCATGTGTAAGACAAGGAATTTTAAATATTGTGGGTGATGATTTAAAACAAAAGGAAATGGGTGACAATTTACAAGAAATCATAAAAAATGTTAAAAACACTACTGAAAAAGCTGATAAAATTTTGGGATCTATTAATAATATTTTGGGTGACAAAAAAGATCAAGAAAAAATTAAAGAAAATCTTATAGGCATTACTGAAAATACAAATGAATGTTTGAGTTCCTTAAATAGCATTCTTAAGGATAAAGATAACCTTTCACAAATAATCGAGAATGCTGCAGGAATTACGTCGGGTATTAAAAAAGCTGTAGATGCATTCAATAAGGGAGTAGAAGCCGCCGGAGGAATAGGTATTTGGGAAGGAATTCGCTTCAATTACTAGCAAGAAGAAATAAATAATTGAGAGAGGTAAAACAATTATGGAACTAAACTTAAAAATGATTTTAAGCTCAGTTGTTACATTGTCAATTGCTGTTGCAACATCTTTGGTGCTGACGAAGTGTATGTTAAAAGATGCTGAATTAAAAATTACAGATAATTTAAATAAAAATATAATAGAAAAAACCAAAGAGGTCCGTGCAGACATAACTTTATTGGAAAAAAAATTTGAAAAATATAACAAAAAAATTAAAAAAATAAAAAGTAAAATTTCAGATAAAGATTTATTTGAAGCTCAATCCGAGGAGATAAAAAATACACTTTCTTCCATAAATTTAAAATTGCAAGACTTAAATCAAAAAGTCAATTTGGATAAAGACTCCATTGATGATGGAACTAATAGCGCTGACGCAAGTGCCACAATCAAAGGTAATGGCGATAATGACAATGGTGGTACTGGAAAGGTTAATGATAAACCAAAAAGATTTTTGGGTGGACTGTTTGGGTAATAATAAAGATAAAATTGAACCGCTCGTAAATTGAGTGGTTTTTTCATTATATATTAACTAATATAAGTTATAATTCAAATCATTTAAATTTAATCTATCAAAATATTAATTGTGTTGATTATCCGATATTTATATAAAAAAGTCAGTTATCGATATAAAATTATGAACATTTAAAATTTTTTCACTTAGTTAAATTTGATAACAGAGTTACCATACCAGAAAAATCTAATCCATATTTTTTCAACTGCGAATCAACAGTAGCATGAGAAACAAATTCATCGTTTATGGCTTTTACCGAATAATCACCTTTATAATTCTTTAGAGCCAAATAAAATCCAAACTTTTCACCTATTCCCCCTGAAAGCATAGATTCTTCAAAAAATACTATATGTTTAAAATTCAAACTTTTTTCAACAGCAGACATATCAACAGGATAAACCACATTAAGCTTTAAAACACATACAGACTCAAATTCCTTGCTTGCAAAATATGCATTGGAAAATATCCTTCCGTAAGATATGATTAAAGTTTCTGAATTTATATTTCCGTAAAAATCGTATTTATTCCCTGTATAATTGAACTCCAAGGGCTTATTAAATTCTGAACCCCTAGGATACCTAATTGCTGCCATTTTTTGAGAAATAAACAGTGCACTTTCCAACATAGGTTCTACTTCTTCTAAAAATGAGGGTGAATATATTGTAATATCCGGTATACTACTTAAAAATGAAATGTCAAATACTCCTTGGTGTGTTTCACCATCTTGTCCTACCAATCCTGCTCTATCAATGGCAAAAACCATTTTGAACTTTTGTAACGATATATCATGAATTATTTCATCATAAGCTCTTTGCAAAAAACTAGAATATACAGCAAAAACAGGTATAAGCCCTCCGGCCGCAAGCCCTCCGGAAAACGTAACAGCATGTTCTTCGGCAATACCAACATCAAAAAATCTTGATTTGAATCTATTTTTAAATTCCGTAAGTTCAGTTCCTATTGCCATAGCTGCCGTCAACGCACAGATTCGGGGGTCATTTTCCGCAAATTTGCATATGGCATCTCCAAAAGACGACGAAAATGTTTTTTTAGGTTTAAATAAATTAAGTCCATTAACAGCATCAAAAGAGGAAACACCATGATAAATTTTTGGATTTTTTTCCGCAAATCTGTAACCTTTTCCTTTATTCGTTATAACATGAATGATTACAGGCTTATTTAAATTTTTTGCTATGTTCATTACTTTTTCTAAATCATTGAAATTATGACCATCTACAGGACCGTAATAAGCAAATCCCATATCCTCAAATATACTGTTTTTATAAACTAATTTTTTCACAGCTGATTTAGAGCATTTCATCCATTGTTTTAGCTTAATACCTATTGAATTTTTATTAAGAATTTTTTCGAGAACGTTTTTAACTTTAACGTACGATGGCTTTATGCGTGCTGCAGAAAGGTATCTGGCGACAGCACCAACATTTTTAGAAATAGACATTTTATTATCGTTTAAAACTATTATGAAATTTTTCTTAAATCTTCCTGCATTATTTAGTCCCTCATATGCAAGCCCACCAGTTAAAGCTCCATCTCCTATAACAGCTACAACATGTCCCGGTTCATTTAATATTTTTTTTGATTCAGCCAACCCAAGTGCCGCAGAAATCGACGTACT
>CAMEMA010000032.1 GCA_945926705.1 uncultured Clostridia bacterium | reverse complement strand
TAGGTTCCATTCTTGATGTGCTTTGGTGGAACAGGTAAAAAGGCTTGGCGGTGTATAGCAACATTGACATCCAAGGTATTGAATACTGTGGACGGAAAAATCACATTTTCAATCAAGATGGGTGGAGACATTGAAAAGGGAACGTATACAATTGAGGGTGGAGCCCCTACATTCGTTCCGGCAGAATAATCAATTATAAGGAGGCAATATAATGGATTATATTTTGAATTTCAAAGGAGAGGAAGTTGAACTTCCTAAATACAGTTTTACGATTGCGAACAAGTTGGAAAAACAGGAAGATATGAATGTTGGAAATGCTTCTTACCAGGATAAGTGCAAAGGTATGTATAATGTGGTTTCAGATATCATTGGAAAAGATAAGATAAAAGAACTTATAGGTACATTCCTACAATGTGACCCAAACGAAATCAACATTTTATATCTGAAAGTCTTGGAAACATATAATACTCCACTTAATGACTTCAATATGCAGAGAACAAATGAGATGATTGATAATGCCAATATCGAATCCCTTAAAGAACTTTTAGTTACTGCTGAGAAAGCGGCAAAATTAAAGTTGAATGATTGATTTAAGACAGAAAGGCTTGCCAAGTCACATATATGTGGCAGGTGAGCCTTATTTATTAGATACAGATTTCAGAAAATGGATTGATATTGGCGAGAAATTAGATAATCCGGAAACAAAAATAGAAGATATTGCGTATGTGATAAAAGGAATCACTGCACTTGATTTATTTAGGCATAGAGATGAAATTTTAAAAGGAATTGTTGATTTTTATACAAATCCAAATAGCACCCCCAGAGGGACATCTTCTGGAAATGAAGTTATATTGGATTATATAGAAGATGGGGAATACATAGTTGGTTCATTTATGCAAGCATATGGCATTGACCTTACTATTGTAGACCTTCATTGGCATATGTTTAAAGCATTATTTCTAAGTTTACCGGAAGATACAAAGATAAAGCAGATTATGCAAATGCGAGGATATAAGAAAGATAATAAATCTTATGAGCGACAATCAGAAGAATTGAAAAGGGCTTGGAGCTTGAATAAAACCAGCACACAGGATATAGATATTAGTGATATAAATGAACTTTTTTATAACACGTAGAAAAAAGAGGTGAGATTATATAATGGCAGATGGAAAAGTAACGATTGAAACTGACCTTGACAGAAGTGGGGCAGAGAAAGGTGTCAATGCCCTTGGTAGCTCATTAAAGAGCGGATTAGGAAAAGCGGCAGGAGTTGCTATAAAAGGAACCGCTGTGGCAATAGGTTCTGTGACTACCGCAATAGCAGGAGTAACAACTGCATCCACAAAGGCATATGCATCATATGAGCAATTAGTGGGTGGTGTTGATACACTTTTCAAAAAATCGAGTAAACAACTTCAACAATATGCTGACAATGCTTATAAGACAGCACAGATGTCAGCCAATGACTATATGGAAACTGCAACTTCATTTAGTGCTTCATTGTTACAAGGTTTAGGCGGGGATACGGAAAAAGCGGCAAAATTAGCAGATAAAGCAATTATTGATATGTCAGATAATGCCAATAAAATGGGAACTGATATTGAACTTATTAAGAACGCATATCAAGGATTCGCAAAAGGTAATTTCACTATGCTTGATAACTTAAAGTTGGGTTATGGTGGAACTAAAACAGAAATGGCTCGACTTATAAATGATATGGGTATTCTTAATGAGAAGGTAACGGTCGGGCAAAAAGGAAACTTTGAGACAGTCGCTTCTTTTGATGTAATGATTGAGGCGATACACAAGGCTCAAACTCAGTTAGGAATAGCTGGAACGTCTGCTAAAGAAGCTGGAAGTACAATTGAGGGTTCTATGAATATGGCAAAGGCATCTTGGGAAAACTTCTTGACCGCTTTAGGAACAGGAGATGATTCAAGAGTAAAAGCTACGTTAGACCAGTTAATATCATCAGTAGGAACAGCTGCGTCTAACTTGATTCCACGTATTAAGACAATCGTTGAAACATTAGGGTCAGCTATAACAGAATATTTGCCTCCTTTGGTTCAAAAAGTCGTAGCATACATTGTAGGCGGTCTTCCAGATATAATAAATACCATAACAAAGCTTACTGGTTCAATAATAGAAGGATTAAGAACTGCGATAAGTGCTAATTTACCTCAAATATTAGAAGCGGCAGGGCAGTTGATTGAATTCCTTGTTAATGGTCTTCTTCAAATGTCACAATCTTCATCAGAAGGCTTGACATCATTTATCACAACGATAATAAAATTCATCGTTGATACTTTGGTGGAAAATGTTCCAACTCTAATAACTGCTATTGTTAATATGTTCACACTAATAATACAATCACTCCCCCAAGTGCTTCCAATACTTGTAGAAGGATTTCTAAATTTGATACCAGCATTGATAGACGCTCTATTTCAATCATTGCCAATACTTATAGAAGGACTTGTTCAATTGGTTAATGGGATTGTTGCAGCTCTACCACAGATAATCGAATCAATACTTAATGCATTACCCGGAATAATAACGAGTATCACGAATGGTTTGATGGAGGCATTACCTTTAATCGTACAAGCCGGAGTTTCATTACTAATGGGATTGGTTGATGCTATACCACAGGTAATTCAGGCTATTGTTCAAAATTTGCCTAAAATTATACAATCAATCGTCACTTTACTTATAACTGCTGTACCTGAAATTGTTAAGGCAAGCATAACTTTATTCATGGCGATATTAGACGCACTTCCTGAGATTATTATAGCACTTGTAAATGCAATCCCACAAATTGTAGATGCTATATCAGGTACATTGACTGGTAATAGTGATGATATATTTGAGGCAGGAATTCAGATATTTACTATGTTAATTGAAGCAATATCTAAAGCACTTCCAAAAATATTAGCTGCTGTTCCTAAAATTATCTTCTCTATAGCTAAGTGCTTGATGAAACTTCAATTCAAAATGGTAAAAGTCGGGTTTGACTTAATTGTCTCATTGTTTAAGAATCTTCCTGGAATGCTTGTAGCACTCGGAAAAGGTGTTGTAAGCATTGTTACTGGAATTATTAGTGCATTTAAAGGTTATGTTGGCGAGTTTGTGAATATCGGAAAAGACCTGATAAAAGGAATAGGAGATGGATTCTCTAAAGCTTTCTCCTATATTGGAGATAAAGCGAAGAGTGCTAAAGATTGGGTTGTTGACAAATTCAAAGGAATATTTGGAATACACTCCCCATCCAAAGTCATGAGAGAACAAGTCGGAAAATACGTTGCTGAAGGAGTTGTCGTTGGATATGAAGATGTAGACCCATTTGGACAGATACAACGTGATTTAGATAGTGGTATATCTAAACTTACACTTTCGGCACAAAATGAAGTAATTGCCAACACAAATATGGCAAAGAGTGGTTTGACAAATTCTATGGTAGATGCAATAAAGAAATCCAATCTTGGTATATATGTCGGTGAGAAACAATTTGGAAGACTAGTAGAGAGGGGGTTGGCTAGCTTATGATAGTGAATAGATTATCTTATGTTAATAGCGAAAATAAAGAAATAAACCTGTTGAACGGAAATATTCGTGCATTAAAAACTAGCGACATTTTTAGTCATGAGTGGAATAAAAAAGATACTTCAAGTACAGTCATCACAAGCTTTGAAATGCAGGATATTCAGAAAACTTTGGACTTGGCTATTCTTGCTAAGTCCAGGGATGAAGTCAACAAGATAATGGAGAAATTTTACAGAGCCTATGAGAAAGATGTTCTTGATAGCAAGGAAGGTAGATTATACTTCAATGATTATTATCTTCTTTGCAATATCAATAAAGAGATTTTTTCAAGCTGGGATGCATACAGAAAATTGCAGAAAGTTCAGTTGGGAATACTAAGCAGAAAAGGACGTTGGTATAAGGAAGTAGTTAAGAATTTTGGAATAGGCGGTACTACAAAAGAAGGAAAAGATTTCCCGTATGATTTCCCTTATGATTATGCAGATGAATCTTCCCAGACAATATTTAGAACTGATTCCATAAGCGATTTTGATTTTAAACTTGAAATCTATGGCATAGCGGCAGACCCATCTATAATAATTGGAGGTCATATTTACCGTGTATTTGCAACCGTGAACTCCGGAGAAGTTCTTATCATTGACTCAAGAGAAAAAACCGTTAAAAAACGAAAAAAAGATGGTTCCTTTGAAAATTTATTTTATCTACGTGATAAAGATAATTATATTTTTCAGAGGATAAAATGCAAAGACGGAAGAACTACCGTATTATTTGAAGATAATATGTATCCTTTAGTATTTAGGCTGACTGCTTATGTAGAAAGGAGTAGACCATTATGGACTTGATATATACTGATTCACAAAAGAAAGATATCGGTGTAGTGAAAGATTATACAATGGACCTTGCATATGGTTCGGACGAGAATAACTTCGAGCTTGTAGTTCCGCTTTCAAAGGACAACATAATAGAATATGATGCCATAGTATATATGGATGGAACTGAATATGGGGGATTCATTGATGAACGTATAGTTTCCACAACATCCTCAAATATGACGTATAAAGGAAGAACTCCACACGGATTCCTTAATAGCTATGTTATATATCCAAACGGTCCGGATGGTTATAGAACAGTCACAGGGGATGCATTGAATATACTCATTGATATATTAGCAGGTTTTAATCTTTTAGATTATTTTGAATTTGACACAGAAGCAGAATCAATCTATATTGATTCATTCAAATTCCGATATGAGTATATCTATGATGGAATGATTAAAATGCTATCCACAGTTAATGCTAAATTGATTCTTATTTGGCATAATGGTAAGATAAAGGTTACGATAAAAACTGTAAGCAATTATTCAGAGGAACAAGAACTTGATTCCTCGCAGTTACTTTTTACCATTGGAAACAAAGAAAACTGCGTAAATCATTTATTATGCCTAGGTCAAGGCGAATTGAATGATAGAAAAGTTATTTCATTATATACAAATGAAAATGGATTCATACAACCTTATCTTGTTAATGACCCACCATATGAGGATAGTGATTATGTACTCGATAACACGTATAAACTTCTATCCGGGAAAGATGAAATATGTCAGATATATGATTATCCAAGTGCATCCCCAGTTGAGAAATATAAAGAACTCACAGAAATGCCAGATAATTGGTTTGACGTATATGAGCAATATTATAAGTTGGAAAATGGAAGTTATACACAAAATGAGACAGTATATGAGGACTACTATCAACAACTTACATCACAGCCAGCAGATTGGGCTTCAAATTATTCTGACTATTATACATTAAAAGAAACTTCACCTGGTGTTTGGGAATATATCAATATATCATCAGATTTGATTGACCAGTATGCGTTGCTGAATACAGAACCACCTAACTGGGCTACAACATATGCTAGTTATTTTGAACTTGATGGGGATAATTATATTCCAGCAGTAGGTGTGACAACTTCAAACAATCCGGAAAAAGTCATTGATAGACCTAATGACTGGAAAGATAACTATTCAAGTTATTATTATCAATTCAATGACGGTACTCAGATTTTGTATAAACCGGCTGAGGGTGTATCTAAAGATAGGTATGAGTGGCAGACGCATAAGCCTAGTGACTGGAATACAAACTGGGATTCATACTATGTTCTTACGATGTATGGTCAATATCAGCAGTTAGGAAAACTTGAATATTATACACGTAAATATAATAAAGATAAAGGTCAGCATCCAAAGTGGATTAAGAATCAATTCTATACGAAATTTACGGATACTTTTGCCCCCGATTTTTACAAAAAAACTTACTATAAAATGGTAGATAAAACAGTTGCCCCAAAGTTTGAGCAAAATAAGTATTATTATGCAACAAAAGCAAACTATCCTGATTTCATAACAATACACGACGATAAAGGAGTATATAAACTAGAAAAAAGAAGAAGTTTTCCACAATATGAACAGGGTAAATATTTTAGAAAGACAATTGATAACTTTGAAACACTTGTTCATAGTGGAATAGAGCACTTGACAGAATTAAACAAATCCTTTACAATTGAATTGAAAACAAATGCTACAATATCTTATGATATTGGAGATATAATTGGAGCACGTGAGAATATAACTGGAATCCAAGCTTGGCAACCAGTTAAGAAAAAAATTGTTACGATTGAAAATGAAAATGATATCAAAGTAGAATATGAGGTGTAATAATGGCAGAGAGAATAATAACAGGAAAGACAGGGGAAGCCCACGTAACTTCACTTGATGAGAGGGTACTAAATGGTTCCTTGTTAGGAAGAAATACATTGTATAAGCTACCTTGGGGCAGTAATTTTGACATTTCAATAACTGGAGACCTTACTGCAAAAGTTGGCACAGGAATTGGGGTATTTCAAGGCATTGAATTTATGATTGAGGACCCAATAGACCTCACATTTGAGTCACTTGGGCCTTCAGTTTATAGGAAAGACCTTATTATCGTAGAGTACAAAAAAGATTCCGTAAGTGGGTTGGAAAGTGTAGAAGTTAAAGTTAAAAAAGGCGATGAAACTCAGAGTGGAAATCCGCCAGCCCCTGCTTTGCTACAACAGAACATATGGGATGGCGATGGAACAATATATCAGCAAACAATCGCTACAATAACGATGAAAGATTCAAAGATATTTGGATATCTGCCATCCGGTGTGATTGTTACAGATGGATTTTCTTCTCATATAATCAATAAGAATAATCCTCACAACGTGACAAAAGAACAGATTGGACTTGAACTGGTAGATAATACACCAGATAAAGATAAGAAAGTTAAGTCATCTGAAATATCTACAAAACTAAAGAAACCATTCAAGTTATCGTTTGATGGAGATTTACAAGGAACAACAAGCATTGACGGTTCAGAAGATGTTATTTTAAAGACAACCCTAAAAGGCGGAGCCTCGATGCCATTTTTCTATAAATTATGGCAGGCATCAAAAGATAAGGATTGGAGGAATTACCTACATGGGTTATTTCCTATTTGGGTCGATAAAACTGGTACAAATCGTGAAATTTTAAGTATAATATCTCCAACAGATACTTATATTTCAATGTATACAGCCGGTAATTATTGCAAAATCGGAATCAGATTAAAATTCGAAGAATCTTATAGTGAAGATAAGATGGATGAACTGAGTTTATCCTCATTACGAATTGACCCGAGTATTCTAGCACCAATTGTTATGCAATATTTTACAAATTTTAGTTTTAGTTACGTATACTTACCATTATATAATGCTAAGGCTAGACTTGAATATATATATAATTGTTCATTAAACTATCCGAAAAAAGATGCTAGGATGTGTTCTATCAAACCGTTACCTTGTGCTTTTCAAGGATTGACATATGATAGCATGGGAAATCCTGAAACTTTCCAACTAACATTTGACGGAACATCATTTTTATCCGCGAAGTCTGTTAATGACGAATGGGAACCGGCTATTATTGCAAAGAAAAATGGTGTAACAAATCCTACTTATTTATATATAGAACTTGAATTTCCATGTGATGCGATAGGTGGTTCATCTGGACCGGCTAATTATATAGAAATAGGTGCGACTGAAGTTAGCCAACAAAATAACACAATGTATTCAGGAGGTGTAGAATAATGAGTATAATAAATAATCAACAATCATATGCTAATACTGCAAAGTACTGCGAAGATAATCCAGAGGCAACACTGGGGGACGTTGTTCAAAATTGTGTAAAACCTGCTATGGAAAAGGTATTTGGTAGTGTTGCTTATGCAATAAATTCAGTCAAATATCCTTGTATACTTTTACCGACATCAGACGGAAATATGTCTGCATCATATAGTCCGTGTATTGTTTTTGAAGTTGAGTCAACATTAATCATGGCTAATGGACCGGAATGTAGTATACGTTTTGGTCTTATGGATATTGGGACGCGAAATACAAAACAAATGAATCAGGCATGGCAACATCAGACTGCTCCAACATCAAGCTCAGGTAGCGGTTACGTTTCTGTTAGACTTAAGAATAGTGGTCTTGTTTTTAATGCCAGGGATATAGATA
>CAMEMA010000031.1 GCA_945926705.1 uncultured Clostridia bacterium | reverse complement strand
AAGACACCGCCCTTTCACGGCGGTAACACGAGTTCGATTCTCGTCCGGGTCACCATTTTAAACACTCTAATAGTAGTTGATATGTACAAATTTAGTTTTTAAGTAATTTAAAACTTCCTCTATTTAAGCATTAGTTGATAGCAGTAAAAAGACGAAGAGCATGTCATTTGACTGTATTCGAAGCTTTAAAGTAGGGGAAGAGTTTTTTAAGTTGATATAATTTGGACGCATAGCTCAGTTGGTTAGAGCGTTCGCTTCACACGCGAGAGGTCATGGGTTCGAGTCCCTTTGTGTCCACCATAAGTACACCGTAATTTCGATATGATTACGGTATTTTTTATTATTCAGTGCTTTTTAAATAATATAATGTGTGTTAAAAAATTGAAATTCATAATAAAAAATATATTGATATATTTGAAAAACTTTGCTTTGAATTATAATTCAAACAGTAAATTTGATGCAGGAATTACGAATAGCCACCACAGATTAACTATCAAGAGTTTTTAATTGCATATTAAAAAATTGCTGATATTTATTCCGGTTCAGTCAGTTAAGCAATAAATTTTTGGACATGGAAAATAATCTCCTACCTAATATTTTGAATATATGAAAGCCGGTCGTTTTGAAACGACCGACATTTTTATAGTTTATAAATTAGTTATTTTCATATATAAATTGGGATAAATCTGATTTTGCTTTATCTAAATCCTTAATTACAAGAACCATTTTTTGAGAAAATGTTTCATCGCGTACATTATCATCGGTAGGTAACCTAAATTCCTCTATGTCATAGTTGAGGTAGGTTAATGATTTTGTTGCCAGCCTGCTTATTTCAGAAGTTTTGAAATTAGTTGTTATCATTGGCCCTACAATCGTTAAAAGTTCAGTTATTTGTCCGATACTTGCTTTTTTAAGCTTGGAAACAACGGCTTTAATGACGTTCCTCTGACGACTTGTTCTGTCGTAGTCGGAACCTATACTATTTCTGTCTCTGGAATAATGCAGTGCTTGTAGACCTGTCAAGTGTTTTAAGCCTGAACCTTTCAATATATTACTATCACCGGAGTATTTATTTATATATGCACATTCAGAAGCACTCAATTCCAAATCAATTCCTCCAAGAGAATCAATTATTCCCGAGAATCCATCAAAGTCAACTATAACATATCTGTCTATATAAATTCCGAAATTTCGTTCTATGGTTTCTATGGTAAGCTTTGGACCTCCGTACGCATACGCAGCATTTAGCCTGTCCTTACCCTGTCCCGGAATTTTTATCCATATATCTCTCATGAGTGATGTCACTTTTATTTTTTTGTGCCTTAAGTCCAGAGAAAGTATCATCAAAGAATCGCTTCGTCCATGGTCTCCTGTAGACATTGAATCGCTTCCGATTAACATTATATTAAGTATCATATTATCATTTACAAGTTTACTGTTTATTTCGCTTCCTTCGGACTTTAAATCGGAATAATTGTCGCCTAAATCTTCGTAGTTAAATGAATGCAGAGTGTGATAAGCATAAATCATGGTTCCCCCAATTACTCCCAGAATTATGAAAAATGTAAGATATATGATTTTAAATATAGATGTGTTTCTAAGATTTTTTTCTTTTCTTTTTTCAGAAGAGTAGATATCTACATACTCATTATGTCTTCCTTTACTGTTACTGTAAACATCTATATACTCTTTTGTCATGCATCTTTGATTATTCTCGGGATATTTCCGAGAATTTTTATCAGATTCATTTTTCATTAAATACTCCTCAAAAATTTTCAATACTCTGATTTTAGCATTCTTTAAATTTCAACAATTTTAAATTATAAAATACAATCTACTAAAATTCAATAAGTTATATTACTTTTCCAGACGTTTTTCTAAATTTTCAAGTTCGACTTTTAATTCATCAGGCAGTTTATTTTCGAAAATTTGATAAAATTCCTTTATATTTTTTGCTTCTTTTTTCCATAAATCGATATTTATTTCCAAAAGTTTATTTAGGTCTTCTTGAGAAACGGAAGTACCTTCTAAATTTATATCGGAAATATTTGGAATATATCCAATTGGGGTTTCTTTTGCATCAATGTCTTTTTCACACCTTTTAAGAATCCACTCTAAAACCCTTAAATTATCACCGAATCCGGGCCATATAAACTTTCCGTTTTTATCAGTTCTGAACCAGTTTACACTGAATATTTTAGGAGCTTTTTCTCCGAGATATTTTCCCATTTGTATCCAATGTTTAAAGTAATCACCCATGTTGTATCCGCAGAATGGCATCATAGCCATGGGATTGTGTGACAGTACTCCTACTTTTCCTGTTGAAGCAGCGGTACTTTCGGAAGAAATTGCAGAACCGGCAAATACACCGTTATTCCAATCGAAAGACTCATATACAAGAGGAGTTGTTTGCGCTCTTCGCCCTCCAAATATTATAGCGGAAATAGGTACTCCTTCTGGGTTATCAAATTCAGAACTCAAGCAAGGACAATTTTTTGCGGGTGAAGTAAACCTGCTGTTAGGATGCGCTCCTTTTTCGCTGGACGTTTTTCCGTTCCATTGTTCTCCTTTCCAATTTATAGCGTTTTCCGGAGGATTTTTATCCAATCCTTCCCACCATACGGTATTGTCTTTAAGGTTTTGAA
This sequence comes from uncultured Clostridia bacterium, assembly GCA_945926705.1. Taxonomy (GTDB): domain Bacteria; phylum Bacillota; class Clostridia; order Oscillospirales; family Acutalibacteraceae; genus UMGS1491. Next base: position 5,708 of record CAMEMA010000031.1, on the reverse strand, counting down.
CAACATTTGTGAATATTGTATTTGAAGAAGTAGAAGCCAGTGCGTTTTGGTTTGATTTTTTACTTGTTCCGGGTGCCACTCCAAAAAATCCGTTTTCGGGATTTATTGCCCATAGGCGTCCGTCTTTTCCTATTCTCAACCATGCTATGTCGTCGCCTACACACCATATTTTATATCCTTTTTTTCTGTAAACTTCCGGCGGAATTAGCATAGCTAAGTTCGTTTTACCGCAAGCCGAAGGAAACGCTGCACAGATATATTTTGTTTCTCCGTTTGGTTTTTGAATTCCGAGTATAAGCATGTGTTCGGCAAGCCATTTTTCTTTTCTTCCAAGAAACGAGGCTATTCTAAGAGCAAAACATTTTTTACCCAATAAAACATTTCCGCCATATGCGGAGTTTACCGAAATTATGGATTTATCTTCCGGGAAGTGACATACATATCTCTTTTCCTCATTTATATCACAAGAGCAATGGAGACCTTTTACCCAATCATCACTGTTTCCGAGAAAATCCAAGACTTTTTTTCCTATTCTTGTCATTATAGCCATATTCAGTACAGTGTAGATTGAATCGGTTATTTCTATGCCTATTTTTGAAAATTTTGACTCAAGCATTCCCATTGAATATGGAATTATATACATGGTCTTTCCCTTATAGCTGTTCTTAGCTATACTGTAGAGTTTGTCATAGGCTTCTTTTGGTTCGCACCAGTTATTTGTTGGACCGGCTTCATCTTTTGTTTTTGTACATATGAATGTTCTGCTTTCTGTTCTTGCCACATCATTTAAAGCAGTTCTGTGCAGGTAACATCCGGGTAACTTCTCCTGATTTAGTTTAACCATTTCTCCTGTTTTACATGCTTGTTCACGTAATTTTTCCAACTGAAATTCTGAACCGTCAATCCAGACTACAAAATCAGGATTTACAATTTGTTTAACTTTTTCTATCCATTTAAGGACACCTTTATTACTTGTCATACAACCTCTCCTTTAAATTAGTTTGATTTTTTCATCATATTGCTTTGAACTTTTTCATATAAATTGCTTAATACAGTCATGGAATTTTATTATACCAAATAATTGAATGTTTTTGAAATATATTAAGATTTTTTGTAATATTTTGAATAGTGTGTGTGTTAGAAATTATACAGTTTTTCCGTTTGAGTTATATAAGAATATAATTACCTGAAAGAGACGATTTTTTCACATGTTTTTGGTATTGACTTTTTGGAATCGGTGGGTGATAATATGGACATTGACTTAAGAATTTTGAGTATATTTATACTAAAACAGTGAATTATAATTTTCAAATTGTTTCCTACGTTATTTCATTACAAATAGAGATTATAATATGGTTTTGATATTATATTTAAAAAATTATCAGAAAGGTAGAGTGTAAACTTTTACCCTATTATTCTATGACGGGGATGAAACTTAGGTTTCAAAAAAGTTTACCAAAGTTAGTTATTATGGAGATTTTTGATTTTACTATAAATAAGGAAAATGGAATTCATGCTCGCCCTGCGGGTAAGCTAGTGAATGAGGCTTCAAAATTTCAATCTAATATAACAGTTACGGTAGGAACAAAATCAGCGTGCGCAAAGGGTTTGTTTGCTCTTATGGGACTTGGAATTAAAAACGGAGATAAAGTAACTATTGAGTGTGAAGGACCTGATGAATCGGAAGCAGCAAACGCATTGAGAGAATTTTTTCAAAATAATTTTTCCGGAAATAATATTCTTTAAAAAAGTTATTATTGTTGTATGTTAAGGCGTTAGTTTTAATGTGGAGAGGAAAGAGATAATCGTATGATTATTTTTAAAGGAACAGGGATTTTTGGAGATATAGCGTTTGGAATACTTTCTATACATCAAGAGAATTTTGAGAGCGTTAATAAACGCAAAGTAAGCAACGTAGAGGAAGAAATTAAGAGATATTATTCTGCACGTGAAAAAGCAATTAAAGAGGTTAGAACACTTTACGAAAAAGCTCTCAATGATTTTGGTGCAGCAGAAGCTGAAATATTTGCTGTACATGAGATGATGATTAAAGATAAAGATTATGAAAATACAATTCTTGACATAATAAGAGAAAAAAAAATTAATGCTGAGTATGCCGTTTGGAATACTTCGCATAAATTTTCTCAAATTTTTTCAAAAATGAATGACCGGTATATGAATCAAAGAGCGGCAGATGTACGTGATATTTCCCAACGGATTATAAATTGTTTGACTGGAACTAAAAAGCTTTTGCACCATCAAAAGGATGCTGCAATATTGAGCGTTCAAGATTTAACTCCCAGCGATGTTTCCTCATTGAATCGACGTAAAGTTGCGGGACTCATACTTTCTAAAGGTTCGGAATATTCGCATGCTGCTATAATATCGAAAGTATTGAAAATTCCTGCTGTAGTTAACTTAAATAAAACGATTAAACCGGAATACGATGGTAAAAAAGTTATAATAGACAGTTTTTCTGGAAATATTTACATTGATCCCGATGAAGAAACAGAAAAGCGAATGCTTAAAAAGAAAGAAGAAGCCGACAAAAGATATGAACTTTTAAAATATTTGAAGGGAAAAGAGAACGTTACACTTGATGGTCGAAAAGTAGAGATTTATGCAAATCTTAATAATCCTAGTGAAATTGAAGATATTTTAGAAAATGATTCAGGAGGAATAGGACTATTTCGTAGTGAATTTTTGTATATGAATAGAGATTCTTTTCCTGATGAAGAAGAGCAATTTAATATTTATAAAAATATAGTGCAAAAAATGGGTGATAAGAGAGTTATAATAAGAACTCTGGATATAGGTTCAGATAAGCGTTTAGATTATTTTAATTTTCCGACTGAAAAAAATCCGGCATTGGGATATCGTGGTATAAGAGTGTGTTTGGATAATCCCAATATATTTATAACTCAGCTTAGAGCTATTTACAGAGCTTCAGCATTTGGAAATATCTGTATTATGTTCCCAATGATTATATCATCTGATGAAGTAAAATATATTAAAAAATATGTCGAAGATATAAAAAAAGATCTTGCTGATAGCAAAATAAATTTTTCTCCTGATGTTCCTTTGGGAATTATGATAGAAACTCCGGCAGCTGCAATTATCAGTGATGAATTGGCTGAGTTCGTTGATTTTTTCAGTATAGGTACTAATGATCTTACTCAATATACTTTAGCAATTGACAGACAAAATAGCATAGTCGGAAAACTATCTAATCCTCACCATAAAGCGATATTAAGACTTATAAAAATGGTAGTTGACAATGCACATAAAATGGGGAAATGGGTAGGTATTTGCGGAGAATTGGCTTCCGATGAATCTCTTACGGAATTGTTTTTGTCTATGGGAGTTGATGAGCTCTCTGTTTCTCCTTCATCAGTACTCAGTATAAGAAAAAAAGTTATAGAGACCGATACAAATAAAATAAGAGATTATTTTTAATATTTTTAGTTTTATAAACTTTTAGGGAGATGTGTTTTTTGTTTGATTTTTTAAAAAGTAGTTTAAAACGTGGATTTAAAATTAAAGATAAAGGGTTTATCGTTTCTCCTCAAACGGGAAGAATTACCACTGTAAGAGAAATTCCCGATGAAGTATTTTCTGAAAGAATATTGGGTGATGGAATTGCTGTTATTCCTAAAGAAAATATTATCGTGTCTCCGGTAAATGGGGAAATTATGCAGCTTGCTGATGCAGGGCATGTTTATTGCATAAAATCCGACGATGGACTCGATATTTTGATTCACGTTGGTGTTGACACAATAGGTATGAAGGGAAGAGGTTTCAAATATTTTGTTAAAGTAGGTCAAAAAGTTAAAGCCGGAGAGCCTATAGGTGAAGCGGATATAAATCTTATTGAACAGAGCGGATATTCTACATACACAGCAGTTTTAATTACTAATATGGATGTCATTGAAAATATGGAGTATGTTCTCGGAGACGCACAGGCAGGTAAAACTTCGGTGATTTCATATACTAAGAGTAATAATTAGTTATAAAAATCATGAAAGCAGTGATTAATTTGAATAAAAAAAACATCACGTTCAGTTTGCTTCAACGAGTTGGTCAATCTTTTATGTTTCCCATTGCTCTGTTGCCTGTCGCCGGACTATTACTTGGGATTGGTGCATCATTTTCAAATGCTCAAATGATAGATTATTACGGTATGGAATGGTTGCTGGGTAACGGTACGTTTTTAAATTTTGTTCTTGTTATTATGAAGAATACAGGAGATATCATATTTGCAAATTTGCCGATTATATTTGCCATAGGAATAGCTTTAGGTATGGCCAAACACGAAAAGGCAGCGGCTGCTCTTTCGTCTGCAATAGCGTTTTTAGTTATGCATGAAACTATCCATTCTTTGTTGGAGCTTTTGGGAATGCTTGAAAAAGATGCGATGATAGAAGGAAGTTTAAGTGAAGTATGTGGAATAGAGTCGCTTCAGATGGGAGTTTTCGGAGGAATAATTGTAGGTTTGGGAGTTTCATATCTTCACAATAAATTTTATAAAATTAAGCTTCCGAACGTAATTTCATTTTTTGGAGGAATAAGATTTATTCCTATAATTTCTTCTTTGACATATATTTTTGTTGGAGCTTTAATGTTTTTCACATGGCCTTATGTTCAGCGAGGAATGCATGGACTCGGTAATCTTGTTTTAGCATCCAAATATTTTGGGACTTTTATTTATGGGCTTATAGAAAGAGCTCTTATTCCTTTTGGATTGCACCATGTTTTTTACACACCATTTTGGTACACTCCTCTCGGAGGCACAGCTTTAATCGACGGAAACTATGTATCCGGTGCTCAGAATATTTTTTTCACCGAACTTGCTTCAGCATCAGTTGAGCATTTTAGTGTAGATGCGGCAAAATTTATGACCGGTAAATTTCCTTTTATGATATTTGGACTTCCGGGTGCCGCTCTGGCTATGTACGATACAGCTAAACCTTCAAAGAAAAAAGCTGTAGGCGGGCTGTTACTTTCGGCAGCTATTACATCAATGATAACAGGGATAACCGAACCAATTGAATTTACTTTTTTGTTTGTAGCTCCCATTCTTTATGCTGTACATTGTGTTTTTGCAGGATTGTCTTTTATGCTTATGCATTTGCTCAAAGTAGCGGTAGGGATGACTTTTTCAGGTGGAATAATAGATTTATTACTTTTTGGAGTGTTACAGGGAAATTCAAAAACAAATTGGATATATATTATTCCCGTAGGTGCGTTTTACGCTGTCATATACTATTTTCTTTTTAAATTTGCGATTAAGAAATATGATTTAATAACTCCGGGCAGAGAAGAAGAAGACATGGAATCTAAGCTTTATACTAAGAAAGATTATGAAGCTACGAAGACGGAAAATGCTTCCAAGTACATAATAGATGGCATAGGCGGTATTGAGAATATTAAACATTTAGATTGCTGTGCAACTCGTTTGAGAATAGAGGTAGAAGATTTAGAAAAAGTAAATGAGGATACTTTAAAGAAAAGCGGATGTGCGGGAGTTATGAAAAAGGGAAAAGGAGTCCAAGTTATATTTGGACCAAGAGTTACGATTATAAAGTCTGAACTTGAAGACTATATGGAAAAGTTAAAACCATAAATAAATGTCCACCGGTGTTATTCCGGCGGATTTTTTGTGTATAGAAAACCACGCGATAGTCGAGTGGTTCAGTAAAGCTTAAGCG
>CAMEMA010000030.1 GCA_945926705.1 uncultured Clostridia bacterium | reverse complement strand
TTAAATAATTTATCTGCAATACCCATAGAAATCACTCTCTTGCAGATATAGCTTATGGTGACCATAAAGACATTAACATTATATATATATATATATATAAAAGTCAAGTATTTTTTATAAAAATAATATAAAATATTTAATTTAATAAATTTTTGCATAAAAAGGCCACCCAAAAGGGCAATACTTAAAAAACATAGTACTGCTTTTATTTTTTATATTAATATATAGATTTAAATAATAATCATTAAAATATCTAATTTTTAATGTAAATTTACTTGTATATTTTTGTTTTTAGTATATAATTATTTATATTAAAAATATTTAGAACATTTTCTATAAACTTTGAAAATAATATAAACTTAAATTATTGTAATTACTTATTTTATACTTAAGTATATTTCGGATGATTAAATACAAGAAATAATACCATAGCAATAGAAAACAGATACATAGTACTTGAAATATCGTATTTGAACCAGTATAAAATCGTGGCAACAAATATTGAAGAATAAAAAAACATGCATCAGATAGTATCAAAACCGAAAACAATAATACCATTATGATGTGGATAGTATTATTTGTTATTGTTCCCTTATGTGCTCTATTAGTAGGAGTTTTTATTAAAAAAAGTATTAAATTAACTAAAAACGAAAACATAAAAACAATAGTCAAGAAAATGAATTGACCAATAATTTTATTTTACATTAGGAGGTGATATAGTGGATTGCTCTAAAAACAATGGGATAAGTCTTGGTTTTTCAAAAAGATCGGATAATCCTGAAATATTGAAAGGTGCCAGAAAATTTGAGCGCATTGTAATAATTATTATGCTCGTTTTAACTGCAATTCCGATAAGTGTTTGTGCGGTCTTGGAAAATGGCAAATACCTTATAATCGGTGCCATATTATCCAGTATTTTTTTGTTTGCCTTAGTTTTCCGCGAGTGTAAACGATTAATTCAAAAACCATTTGAAGGTATAGTTACTGATAAATATGTAAAAGAAAAGTACTATACTTCAAAAAACGAAAACTTTATCAGCAGAACACGAAAAATTATCTATTATCTGCGTATCAAAACTAACGATGGTAAAGAATTAATTCGTAAGCTTGACAATGACAGATTTTACAATTATTTAAACATTGGAGATAAAGTACGTTTTCACCCCAAGCTTAACGGATACTATGAAAAATATGACAAATCTCATGATGAATATTTAATTTGCCCTTCTTGCTTAGGCGAAAATTCCCCAAAAAATGACAGATGTACGCATTGTAATGTTCCTATACTAAAATAGTCGAAATTATTTTTAAAAGTATTTATCATTTATTAAAATTTTAAATATCTATCCTAATATTCGGAAATAAAAGCAATAAATGCGAAGTAACCGTGAGGAAGCTTTCGCATTTATGGTTTGTTTTTATAAAATAAATATAATTAAATTTTTTATATCTTAAAATATCCCCGGACAAGCCGGGGAATGTTTATTTTGAAATATAAAGTGCAATTGCCGTGCGATTTGGAAGTTTTAATATTGTTCCCGGAGTAAGTTTGTCCGTAATCTCCATGCCATTAAAGGTCGCTATTGCTGTAATGTATTTTGTATCTTTATAGTACTGTTCGCATATTGAAGAAATTGTATCGTCTTGCTGTACGACATAGTCTTCGTATTCCATGTCAAGTCCTTCAGATAATATTATATCATCCGCTGATTTTGTATTATTTTGATTATCTTGATTTTCAGTCGAAATGACTTTTTCTGATTCATCTTTTGAGTTTCCATTGTAGGTTATACCTCCTATCGTAACCGCTGCTGCGGCTTGATTTGTGTTTAGTCCCTCATTTATTTTTGAATATCCCAGATATATTAAACCCGCTATTACAGAACAAGTTAAAACTGTTTTTCCTATTTTTAAAATTAAAGGTTTGTAAAAACTAAATCGATACTTAAAATAAGAAAGCCAAGAAGTTGCCTTTGAAATCTTTTCGGCTTTTCTCAGTTCTACTATAAGCTCCGGAATAGAACTATATACACCCTCTGCGCACTTTCTTATTACTATATGAAGTTGTTTGTTGAATTTTGCATTACATTCTGCCGGAAGTACATCCAGAATAATATTTTTAATATTTTCAAATATAGTTTTTGTATCTGAACCTCTGTATTTGAATATATTTTGAAGATTGTATGTGATAAAAATATTTTTATTTTCGTTTACTTTTATATTTTGAGGTTCTGATGCACAGCCCAATATTTCATGATGTATTCTCGGTATAGCGCTGATTTTCATAAGTATTAATTCAAGTATTTTACATCTGTCATCAAAAGCGGTAACACTTAAATTCTTTTCATATTTTTCTTTTATTCCTTGAGTTTCTTGATATTTAAATACAGCATAGAATTTATTATTTTTTACGAAAAAGTCCACAAATTCTTTTGGACGATTATCTGAGTTAAATAGAGAAAAAAGTTTTTTGAAAAAATACATGTCATCTTTGTCGTAACAAAACTGATTTACGATATAAAGATTGTCCAAAGTATTTTTGCCTTTATATGCAATAAATACGCTGATTTTTTCATTTTCTACAAGATTTGCGATTACTACATAATCTGAGTTTTTGGTTGAATTTCTCATAGTTTCTACTCCGTTCGTTTAAATTGAAAAATAAAACATTTTTTAAATACTTGACTCTGTTATTCTATGATAATATACTATATTATACAACTATTGATTGGAATAGTAAACATATATATTCAATTATTTTGAAAAAATATATATTTAAGATTCAATTAATGATTAGTTAAACACAATTGACTTTTTTGAAATTTATCGTTTGGAGGTAATTGGGATGAAGGAAAAACCGGTTAGTAAAGGTCATAAAGTGAGCATTGAAGCTGTAGAAAAGACAAAAGGTTTTTTTGGAAGACCTGCGGTAAAATACTCATTACTTGCTATTTTTATTTTAGTTTTATCATATTTAGTTCAATATTTTGTTAACAAACCGGATTTTGGGGCTTTTTTGAGTTCTGATATGGATTCCAGTGGAAATGTTTATGTTTTGGGAGTGGATAAAGACAAAGGAGAATTCCAATTAACTAAAGTTTTGCCCGGTGGAGCCGTAGATTTTACAATTTATTTGGATAAATCAAATGAAGATTCTTCATATTCTTACAGAAATGTTGAAGCAGATTCTAAAGGCAATTTTTATATTGTTAAAACAAAAAGAAATCTGAAATCTTTAGTTTCGGACAAGTCCGATTATCCAATTTCAAGTGAGTCGGTAATGATGTATGATACTCACGGTAATTACGTTAAAGATGTTGTAAGTATGGATTTCTCAAAATACGCAAATCCTCCGGTAAATGATTATATCCGAAAAGTTCAAGTTATTAACCAAAAAATGACAGTTGTTGGATGTCAGGATAACAAATATGATGTCATTACTGCAAATCCTTTAAATGATGAGAGTCCAAAAAAATCTAAAACTTTTACTGTTGAACCTTCAGTAAGTATTAGTGATAAATCTGTAAATTGGGTCAGTGATATAGCTGTGCTTTCCACAGGAAGAGTATTTTACGCAACTAATGACGGCAAGTTATGGGGAATGGATAATCAGGGAGAATTTAAAGACTATTCCAATGCCGTTTCTAATTCAAATTTCTTGGTCACCGAGATGAGTGTTGATTCCAACGATGATATATACTTTAACGATTCATTGAGCGGTTCTTTTTATAAACTTGATACTAAGAGTATTACATCAAAAGTGTTGTATGGTTTGGATAGTCCTTTAGATTCGCAAAGTACCATATTTGTAAAAGATGTTCGTAAAATTAAACTTATAGACGATGGTGATTTTTATGCACCTTCTAAGGCTTTTGATAAACCGTTCTATATTAGATTCGGTGTTCGCCATGAACTTATTAATGATTTAAGAGGAAATATTTTCCCAAATGGAATATTTATCATGATTGCTGTTTGTGCATTAGGATTATTGGGATTTTACCTTATAAGATATTTAAGCCGCTTGGAAATAAAGAAAATTTCGCTTGCAACGAGAATAATACTACTGTTCTTGCCTGTTTATATCGTTTCTATGTGTGTTTTGATATTTATAAATACTGGAGATTCGGTATCTGAATATATGTCCATACTGAAAAGTGAGCAAGAAAGAGGAGCCAAAACTGTTGCTGATAGTATAGACGGAAGTGAATTTTCCAAGCTTAATCACGTGTCAGGTTACATGAACAGTGATTATACTAAGCTTAAAAAGTCAATAGAGCAGGGATACAATGAATTAGCATTGAAAATAGGTGATAGAAGTGACTATCTAATTACCTACATTGAAAGGTACAACAAATTATATGTGACAATTAATACTCGCTATAATACTTCTTCATCATCGTACGATAGATTAAAATACACAAATCCCGATATGGTATCGTCACATTGTTCGTTGGTAGATGCAGTTATGGAGCGAGATGAGTGCGAAGCTCTTTACAATATCTGGAATACATTTTCGGACAAAAAAAATACCAGCGCTTGTCTTGAAGCTACGTTCCGTGATGCTTACGGAAGTATGACAGGTTCGTTTGTAGCTTTGAAAGATACTAATGGAAGAGTTGTAGGGTTTGTGGGAAACTTCTTAGATTCGAATATCCACAGTTCTGAAGAGTTTTGGAGAATATTTAAACATTCGATATCTATTGTTTTCATAATAGCAATACTCATATTTGCCTATATGTGTTTTTCGATAAAATGGTCATTGAAACCTCTAAAGAAGATTGAAAAAGCAATAGATATAATGAATAAAGGTCAGTGGGATACTCGCATACAGATAAGGACAAAAGATGAACTTGCAGATATAGCTAATGCATTTAATCTTATGTCGGAGAAGATAAGCAGATACACTTCTAATCTGATAAAGCTGAATAAAGAATATATAAGATATGTGCCTACTGAGATGTTCAAATTTATGAATAAAGAAAAGATAACGCAAGTTAACCTTCACGACCAAAATATTTTACCGATGAATATGATTTACTTAACTTTTAATCTGTCATATAGAGGTTCATACGGATTTGAAAACGAAAATAAACTTTTTGAGGCTTTAAACAGAACATATAGTGAGATATTTAAAGTTGTAGAAAATAATAAAGGTGTTGTTCAGTCGTTTGACGGTCTTGATGCTGTGATGTTGTTCCCTGAAGGAGCGAAAGATGCATTTAATGCTTCCATTCAGTTCAAAGAAGTAAATATACCAAAAATTGTAAAAAAGCATATAAATATCACTCTTGGTTCGGGAGATATACTTGTCGGAGTTTCCGGTAACAAAGATAGACGAGGGGTAGTTGTTGTATCCGATGAAATAATGCAAATGTTTAATATGGATACATGGCTGCACACAATAGGAGTCAATCATGTGGCAACACGCTCTATAATTGAAAGTTTAGGTGAAAATCATCCATATCAATACAGATTTATAGGAATGATGGGAAATATAACAGGAGAGGGACACACAGATATTTTTGAAATAATAGATATTTCCAAAAAGTACAGAAAAGATTTGTATATTACCACTAAAGAAACTTTTGAACAGGGTGTAAAAAATTACATTTCTCGTAATTTTGAAGAAGCAAGAGCTATGTTTGCAGATGTATTGAGAATAAACGAGAATGATAAAGTTGCTGTTTATTATCTAATGAAATGTGAGGAACAAATTAAAAGAGAATTTGATAATACATTCATAAAAGATAAGTTTACCGGGTATATAGTTTAATTCATGGCAAAAACTTATAACGTTAAAGAAAACAATAATTTAGGAGCTAAAATAATTATTTGAAAAAACGGAATTAAGAATTCCAATTTATATGCTTATCTACTTAGCATAAGGCACTATATAATTTTTCGGTTAGCAATTCAGTAGAGTTGAATTAAAAATCCCTTGAATTTTAACTTTGCGTTGATTCACAAAAGATATAGGTAAATTTTTTATATTTTAAAAAATAAATTTACTTAATGAAAGGGGGTGGCATAATGGATAAAAAACTTGAAATTTTGAACCAATATAGTGGGTTTTAAAAAAGATTCTAAGCATAAGCAATTAGTCGGAAACTGAAATTGATTTGGGAAATGTTAGTAATGATTATATTTTGATTGTTGTAATACCATAAACATTACTTTATTTTAGGAAAATTTGTGTACATTTATTGAAACATTAAAGATTATTTTAATAAAAGGAGATAATTTGTATGGATAAAGATTTAGAAAAGAACAAAAAATTAGAAGAAGTTTTATCTAATAAGGATTTTTTATGTGAAATTTTTCAAATGAAAAATGACGATGAAATTATTCAAAGATTTAAGTCTGAAGGAATAGACGTCACCAAAGAAGATTGCGCAAAGATAAAAGAGGAAAGCAATACAATTTTTAAAGAGCTTGAAAAACTTGATGATGATACACTGAAAAAATTATCAGGAGGTATTGGTTGGGGTAGTTTGAACCCCTGTAATTGGTTTAAGTCAGAAAGCAGCAATTTTCAGAAAATTAAAGATGCTGCCTCAGATGCCGCTATACAACAAATAAGCAATCCGGCGGTTGCGCAGGGTATTGTGCAGGGTGTTGGAAATGTAGCAAACAAAGTTATAGATCATTTTATTCCCCCAGCTCAATGTAAACCTGCGGCTGAGCCTGCACCGAAAGTTATAGTTAAGGAAAATAACAATAACAGTTTTATGTTAGGAGCAACATCTGCTGTAGCAGTAACTGCTGTTGCGGGACTTATTTATTCCAATCGTAAAAAAATTAAAAGAATGTTTCGTGGTGATTCAAAATAGAAGGGGTAATTATTTATGAATTCAAAAATAACAGAACTTATGGAAAATTATGAATTTTGTGAAAAGTTAACTAAAGCTGAAAGTAAAGATGAAGTTAAAGAACTGTTTAAACAGCACGGAGTAGATATTTCATCGGAAGAAATTGATTCTTTGGAAACATTTATGTCATCTCTGGAATCCGAATTGGAAAAGCTCGATATTGAGCAATTAAAAGCTATCAGCGGTGGATCAAAACCTGCTCCTAATCCTACTGATAATACTGATAAAAAAGATGACAATGCAGGACAAAGTATATGGACTATTGAGAACTTTGGAAAAATAGTAGACATATTAAAAGCTCCTGCCAGTGGATTTCTAAATTTTTGGTCTAAAAAACAACAAGCTGAGCATGAGACTGATATCAAGAAATTTAGAATTAAGGAAGAAGGTGCGACGAAAAGATATGATAAAACTATAAATACGCTCGCGGGAACTGCTGTTGTTGCCGCTGTTGCCGGGTCCCTTTATTGTTTTAGGAAACCAATAAAAAAGTGGTGGAAAGGAAATTAAAAATGAACTGTCTGAATTCTAAAATTACAAAACTTCTCGATAACGTTGAGTTTGATAAAAAATTGGTATTTTTAGAGACTAAACCTCAAATTAAGGAACATTTTAAAGACTATGATGTCGAAATAACAGATGAGGAATTAAATAAGGTTTTTAATTTAATGGAAAATCTCAGATTCAAATTCGAAAAATTGTCCGATGATCAACTCAAAGATATTGGGGGAGGAGGATTTGAGGCAGTCGCTGCAGTTCTTTCATCTGTAACTTCATGTATTACCGGTGTGTCAAAAGATATTAAAGAAACCACTTTAACATCCACCAAAATGAAATGTGAAAGTAATGAAAAAATTGCTAAAATAGAAGCGGACAGTAAATTAAATAAAGCGAAATACCTGGCTGCCGATCATGTTGTTGGTTATGTTTTAGCTAGCGCATTAGCTTTGTATTATATTAAAAAGAGAACGAACTTAGAATCTAAAAAGTATCTAAAATGAGGGTGGTGGAATTGCAAAATAAAATAATAGAATTGTTAAATAACAAAGATTTTTCCGAAAAGTTATTATTATTGGAAAACGATATTCAGGTCAAAGAGCATTTCAAAATTTATGGAGTTGAGATTTCCGATAGTGAACTTGAAAATGTCAGAAAATTGATTTTCGATATGGTAATATGTGCAGATAAGCTCAGCGATTCCGACCTTAAAAATGTCAGCGGAGGAGTTGCGGTATCAACTATGATTTTGCTGGGTATATTGCCTACTGTTGTTGGAATTGGTACAGGATGTGTAGGCATACCCCTTGTGGTCAGCGATATGAATAAAACTAAGCTGCAGAAAAAGATCATACAGGAAAATACTCAAAAAAATATAGCTTCAATAAATGCTAAAAATGATTCATATGTTCAAATGTATAAAAGCGCTGAAAAAATTGCAGGTTGCGCAATGGTTGGAGCTGTTTTAAGTACGGGTATAGTTTGTTTCAGAAAAGAAATTAAAACATGGTGGAACGGTAAAAATAATAAAAATTAAGATAGAATGGAGAGATTTATAATGGAAAATAAAATATCTACAATTAGAAGTGAAATAATTAAATTGTTGGAAGATAAGGATTTTGTTCAGAAAATAGTAATGATGGAAGATGTAGAAGAAGTTAAAAA
>CAMEMA010000029.1 GCA_945926705.1 uncultured Clostridia bacterium | reverse complement strand
TTGGAGGAATAAAATGAAAGTAATATTAATTTCTCACACACCCAATCCGGAAAAAGTGGTGGCTACTGCAGCAAAGCTGTGTTATTCACCTTGCGACATAAGTGGAATTCAAGAAAAGTTAAACGATGACAAAATAAGAGATTTTGTAAAAATGCTGGCACAAATAGGTCATGAAAGTCCTTTGGAACACATTACATTTACATTTGGAATAGAAGGTGTCTCTCGTGCACTTTTGGCTCAACTTACTCGTCACAGAATAGCGTCTTACAGTGTTCAAAGCCAGAGATATGTTAAAAATTCAAATTTTAATTATGTTATTCCGGAAGAAATAAAAAAGATTCCAGAGGCTCTTTTTGAATTCGAAAATTCAATTGATAAAATCAGAGAATGTTATAACAAAATCTCAGATATTTTACAGAAAAGTCACACTGAAAAGCTTTTAAAGCAAGGAATTGATGAACAGACAGCAAAAAAAACAGCGGAAAAAGCTGCAATTGAAGATGCAAGATATATTTTGCCGAACGCTTGCGAAACGAACATAATATGTACATTTAACGCCAGAAGTTTACTTAATTTTTTTTCACACAGATGTTGTATGCGAGCTCAAACAGAAATAAGAGAACTTGCCAAAAATATGCTTATAATTGTAAAAAACGTAGCTCCTTCTGTGTTTTCGGTTGCAGGTCCTCCTTGTGTAGAAGGAAAATGCAAAGAGGGAAAGATGTCTTGCGGAAAAGCGGCTGAAATGAGAAATTTTTTTAAAAATTTGTAAGAATACTTCACGATATCAATTGAAGGAGCAGGTATAAATTTAATGAAAAGCAAACTAATAGTCATAGAAGGATTAGACGGATGTGGCAAAAACACTCAAACAAAACTTCTTGCCGAAACTTTTTCGGCAAATAAAATAAACTTTAAATATTTGTCATTTCCGGATTATTCATCACCTTCGTCGTCTCTCGTCAAGATGTATTTAGGTTCGGAATTCGGAAAAAATCCATCTGATGTCAATGCTTATGCTGCTGCTTCTTTTTTTTCGGTAGATAGATATGCAAGTTTTAAAATGTCGTGGGAAAAACTTTATTTTAAACCGGGTATAATACTTTGCGACAGATATACCACTTCAAATACTTTTTATCATATGTGTAAACTTCCCGAAAATGAGTGGGATGAGTATTTAACATGGCTTTACGATTATGAATATAATAAATTAGGATTACCCGAACCTGATGCTGTCATATATTTGGATATGCCTCCGGAAGTATCTCAAGATTTAATGAAAAAAAGATATAGTGGAGACGAAAGCAAAAAAGATATTCATGAATCTGACATTGAATATTTAAAAAAATGCAGAAAAGCGGCTGATTACGTTCGCAATCACGGAAAATGGTTTACGGTTTATTGTGTTCAAAACGGTACAGTTCGGGATAAAAATCAAATACATAATGAAATAATTACCTTTTTAAGGAAGGATGTGTTTAATGAAGATGAAATTCAAAGATTTAGAGATAGAGGATAAAGAGTGGGTTGAAAAAACATTGAGCGGGGTAATTAATTCAGAAGCAATTTTCGGAACTCATTTTATATGGAGCAAAGCTTTTGGGAGCAAAATTTGTAATTATAAAGGTATATTTTTAAAAAAATCCGAAAGAAACGGAATTTGTTACGAATTCCCTCACGGAGCGAGTTCAGAAGAAGAATTCAAAGACGCCGTCAAGTTTGTTTTTGAAGATTCATGTAAAGACGGATATCCACATCTTAGATTTACTGAACTTTTAAATACTGAAGTTAATAGTTTGGAAGATTTGTTTCCCGGAAGATTTGAAATTATTCCCAAGCGAGAAAAATATGAATATCTTTATTCGGTTGAAGATTTAGCTTTCCTTAAAGGGAAAAAATTTCATAAAAAGAAAAATCATGTATTGAAATTTTCAAAAACATATAATTTGAAATATACTGAAATAGATCGTTTTGACAGTGACGAATATATGAAATTCTTTGAAATGTGGTTTAAAGAAAAATGCGAAAAGAGAAATTATGACCAAATTCCCGAGTATAATGCTATAAAACTTGCCTTAGAAAACTATAAAGAATTAGGTCTTTTAGGAGGAAAAATAGAAGTAGACGGACGCATAATTGCGTGTACGATAGGTGAAAAGATAAACGATAAAATATTTTTGATAGATTTTGAAAAAGCTCTTGCCGGTTACGAAGGAGCTTACAGCGCAATAAATAATGAATTTGCAAAATCTCTTTACAAACGAAATTACAAGCTAGTCAACCGCGAAGAAGATTTGGGTATACCGGGACTCAGAAAATCCAAGCTTTCTTATAAACCGGTCTTTCTTGTTCCTAAATACGAAGCTGTTTTGAAGGATTTTGAAAATGGTATTGCTTAGTAATGCAAATGAGCACATGAAAAAAGATTTAATTTCCGTTACGTCCCGTTGTTTTAATGAACCGAAAGAAATTGTAACATATTTTTTTGAAAATAAATTTAAGACAGATAATTGTTTTGTATGTTTAGAAAATGATAAACCTGTTTCGGTTGTAAATATTTTGGATCAAAAACTTATGCTTAAAAATAAATTATATAAAGTTGGATATATTTATGGAGTTTGTACGCTTCCCGAATTTCGAGGCAAAGGTTACATGAAAAAACTTTTAAATTATGCAGAAAGTTGTATTGCATCGAAAGGATATGACTGTTCATTTTTAGTCCCGGAAAGTAGATATCTCGAACGATTCTATGAAAATATCGGATATCGTAATTTTTTCAAAACAAAAAGTGTATTTTTAAGTAAAAATGAAATGATTAAGTTGTCTGAAAAAGAAAGCAAAGAAACCTTAAACGGTAAATTTTTAAGCTATCCTATGGAAAGATTGAGATGCTGTTTGTATAATAATTTTAATGGAATTGTTTATGAGCGTGAAGATATAGATTATGCTGTAAATTTGTATAGAAAATTTGGCGGAAATATTGTTTCTATTGATGGAGGTTATACTATAGGCGTTCCTATGAACGATTTTACCGTTGAGCTAAAAGATTTTACGTGTGACTTTCGTTATGTAGATAAACTTGTTTCAGAAGTATTGAAAAAATTTTCAAATTATGAAATTTATCTCGTAAAGACAAACAGTCTGAATATTTGTTTTAATAATTGCGGTTCTATTAACTTTTATGGTATGATAAAGCCCCTGAATAAAAGTTTTTCAGATGAAATTAACAATACAGATACAGAAGCTTATCTAGGTTTGGCTTTTGATTAAAATTATTCGAAGGAAATTATTATGATTAGGAATATAAAATTATATAAAATAAAACTGCGAAAAAAGTATCGTTTTATACGAGAGCATATGTTTAAAGACAAAAAACTCGAGATGGATAAAAAGATACTTGATAAAATTTGCATATTAAATGCTTATAAAAACAATGATACTGTATTTACTTATGTATCTAAGGAAATAGAGGTAGATACTCATGAACTGATAAAAAGGTGCTGGACAGACGGAAAAAAAGTTGCTGTTCCGGCATGTAATTCTGAAGACCGAACGATGAATTTCTATTTTATAAATTCATTTGAGGATTTAGAAAAAGCCACATTTGGACTTTTAGAACCCAAAAGAGAAGAGTGTGAACTTGTAACTGATTATTCAACCGGTTTATGTATAGTTCCCGGATTTTGTTTTGATTATAAGGGATACAGATTAGGCTATGGTTACGGTTATTATGACAGATTTTTACAGAATTTTCACGGAATTAACCTGGGTATATGTTACAGTAACTGTATGATTCCGAAATTACCCCACGGGAAATTTGATAAACACGTAGACATACTTCTTAACGACAAATACATAAAAGAAATAAAAAAAGAGAGGCACTATGAAACTCATAAAAAAAGAAAATATAGATAAATATAAAAAAAATGGGATTTTTTTCAGAATATCTTGGATTTTATTTTTAAGTTTAATCTCCATACTTTTGGCAAGATATATTCTTGTAGGTATAAATGATATGCTTTCAGTAGGAAAATCTACGGGGACTGTTATGGTAGAAATTCCCGATGATGCTTCTGTAGATGCCATAGCCGGCATTTTGAAAAATAACGGAGTTATTTCCGAAAAGGAATTTTTCAGAATTTATGCTAAATTAACCAAGTTTTCCGGTGCTTTTTCGGGAGGCATCTACGAATTGGACACAAATATGGACTATCAGGCAATAATAAATCGTTTGAAAAATAAGTCTAATATTAACGAAGTTGCGGAAATAACTTTCACAGAAGGAATGAATATTTTAGATTATGCACAACTTTTGGAAGGCAATAGAGTTTGTAAAAAAGATGAATTTTTAAAATTGTGTAAATCCAATAAGTTTGATGCCGATTATTCTTTTATCAAAGATATAGAAGATTCAAATGATAGAATCTACAAGCTTGAAGGATATCTTTTTCCGGATACTTACAAATTTTATCAGGGCGAAGACCCGTCTGATGTTATAAAAAAAATACTTAACAATTTTAAAAGAAAGATAATTAATAAAAATAAATTTGAAGGTTATTCGGAAAAGACAAGTATTTCGGAATTGGCTAAATCTGCAGGATTGACATTAGATGAACTTATGAATATAGCTTCTTTGATTCAAGCAGAAGCTGCAAATAAGAATGATATGTATCTGGTTTCATCAGTCATTCATAACCGTCTTAAAACTTTGGAAAATAGAGGTCAGAGTCCTTTTGGAGAGTTTTCGATGGGAATTTTAAGAATTGATTCCACCATATACTATCCTTATAAGACAAAATCTTCTGTTCCAAAAAATATATCCAAAACATTTAATAGCAATTATGACACTTATAAAATAGAAGGTCTTCCCCCGGGAGCGATATGTAATCCCGGTATGGATGCCATTTTTGCAGCTATTTCTCCTGCAGATACAGAGTATTATTACTATTGCCATAGCAGTTCAGGTGAAGCTTTTTATGCTAAAACCAACGATACCCATATTTCAAATTTAAAAAAAGCAGGGTTGCAATAATTTTAATAAAATGATATAACTGTTTATATAAAATTTATTAATAATAGAGGTGGTCGTTTTGGAAAGTAAAAGTTTTACAGAAATTCTGAAAGATGAAGAATTTCTCAAAAAAGTTGTAAATGCTACGAATATCCAAGAAGTTAAATTATTATTCAGCGAAAAAGGGATAATTTTATCTGATGATGAAATTAATAAAGTGGGAGAGATAGTTAAAAATATTTTATACAATTCTGATATACAACTTGATAACGTTGTCGGAGGAGTAGATATAAGTAATAAAATTAGAAATATATCCTGCGCAATTGCTGCTATTTGTTTGGCAGGAAGCGCAATATACGCATCACGTAAGTTTGGAAAAGTGGCTGATACCACAAATGATAAAGTTGAAAGTGTAAAGCCTGCCGGATTTGGTAGTTGGTTATGGTCAACTGGAAAAAATAAGTAAATTTGTTATAAAATCTATGCGGTAGCTCTTTAATATTAATGTTTTTAGAATTATAGTTGAAAAAAAGCCAATACTTAATTAGGTAGATAGTTGCCTAAAAGAGGTTGGTTTTTTTATGTATAAAAGATGTTTGATTTTATATGGATTTTTAATGTTTATGTTTTGTATGGCTTTTTTTTGTTTAGATCATATTTCAGATAAAGAATTTCTACATGAGGCAGCTTTGAGTCAACAGACTTATAATTTAAAAATTTCGGATATAAGGGGAACAATATATGATTGTAAAAATGTTCCGCTTGTAAATACCGATAAAAAACTAATAGCCGCAGCTGTACCGTGTACGGAATCTCTTGCTGCTCTTACTCCTGTAGTTTCAAGTGGCAAAAAAGAAGAACTTTATAAAAAATGTTCCTGTAATACTCCATTTACCATTGAAGTTAATTCAAAAGTAGAATCTCCCTACGTGAAAGTTTTTGAAGTTCCGGTAAGATACAGTGATGTTACACTTGCATCACATATTATAGGATATATTTCGGGAGACAAAAAGGGTATGTGTGGAATAGAAAAAGCATATGATGATTATCTTTTCGGTAATAAACATGATATTTATGTTAAGTACAGCGTTAATGCTTCAGGTAGAATATTACCCGGTAAAAAGGAATTCATTGAAGATAAATCGTATTTGGTATCCAAGGGTGTTGTTTTAAATATAGACAGCCGCATTCAGGCAATTGCGGAGGAAGTTGCAAATAAATATATCGCAAGAGGAGCGGTAATAGTAGCGGAAGTTCCTAATTGTGAAATAAGGTCATGTTTAAGTTTGCCGAGTTTTTTACCCGGAAATGTAGCTCCATATCTAAGAGATAAAAATTCACCGCTTTTAAATAGAATTATGTGTTCATTTAATTTGGGTTCAATATTTAAACTTGTAACTTCAGCTGCAGCATTGGAAAAAGGGATAAGTGAAGATACGCTTTACAACTGTCAAGGTGTGGATAAAGTCGAAGATGCATCTTTTAAGTGTTTTAATTCTAAAAAACACGAAATGGTCAATATGGAGCAAGCTTTGGCTCATTCCTGCAATGGATATTTTATAGAATTAATCAAAAAAATGCCGTATAATTCCGTACTTTCAATGGCTAAAAAATTCAAACTGGGAGAATCGCTGTCTTTGGCACCTTCAATGGTTTCCGATAAAGGTGTTCTTCCTAGTGAAGAGAGTTTAAAAAATATTAAAACACTTGCAAATTTTTCATTTGGACAAGGCAAATTAATGGTTACTCCACTACAAGTATTAGGAATAATAAATACAATAGCTTCAAAAGGTATTTACAGTAGTCCAAAACTGTTAAAAGGTCTTACGGACGAAAGTA
The DNA here is from genome assembly GCA_945926705.1 of uncultured Clostridia bacterium. Taxonomy (GTDB): domain Bacteria; phylum Bacillota; class Clostridia; order Oscillospirales; family Acutalibacteraceae; genus UMGS1491. The sequence continues at coordinate 2,239 of CAMEMA010000029.1, read as the reverse complement.
TGAGAATTATAAAAAAGGAAAATTCAGAATTTAAAAATGAACGCATTATATCAGAAAGCACAGCTAAAAAGTTAAAGTCTCATATGAAAGCATCAATAGAATATGGTACTAGTGAAAAAGGTAAACCGGAAAAATCAGAAGCAGCTGCAAAAACGTCTACTGCACAGACCGGAATAATCGAAGACGGTAAAAAAGCGGAACAATCATGGTTTGCCGGATTTTTCCCATATGAAAATCCTAAATACTCAATTGTTGTGTTATCGGAAGTGGGCTCAGGAGGAGGAGAGAGTTGCGGCCCTGTATTTAAGGAAATTGTTGATAGAATGATTTCTGAAATTCCGGAATTATTTATTGAGTGATATTGAATTTTTTTAAGTAAATCAAAGACTTTTGCTTTATTAATTTTAAAAATTCAATTAAATCGGATTTTATTTCTTTAGAATTATATTTTTCTTCACAAATATATTCGTTGTAATAATACTTAAAATTGTCAAAGTAATATGGGTTGCTGAATTTTAAAAATATAGTTCCTATAAGTATAATTAAACATACCGTAATGCGTACTAAAAAAAGATTTAGACTTTTTAAAGTACTTTTATTAGGAATGTCGTTGTTTAAACTGTTTGGTTCTTGAACTTCACTCATAATTGTCTCCTTTTTTGAATTTCAACTGTTTGTTTTGAGGCGATATTAAACATTATGAAAATGATTTATTTTTAGAACTTAAATTCTTTTGATAAAGTAAGATATGTATTTATTAAATATATTTTAAAATCCGGAAAGTATGTTTGCCAACAGACAAAATTAATAATATAATTTAAATATTAAAAGTTTTTTGAAAAAGGGAGAATTTGGTATGAAAAATGAAAATATAATAAAAAATGAATTTAAAAATTATAAAAAAACGGCCGGGCGACGTAGAAAAAGAATGATAAGAATTTTAGCTGTCATAGGTTCTATTTTGATGGTCAGTGGACTTATAGGTTCAATAATTTGTTATTTACAGTAAATTTTATGAAAATTTGTGCAATCATAGCTGAATTCAATCCATTTCATAATGGTCATAAATACTTAATTGATAAAGTTCGAGAAAAAGGTTTTACACATATAATTGCAGTGATTAGCGGAAATTTCGTTCAAAGGGGAGAGCCTTCAATAATTTCCAAACAATCAAGAATAAAATCGGCACTCTCATTGGGTGTAGATTTAGTCGCTGAAATTCCCGTTGTTTGGTCACTGTCGTCAGCTGAGAGGTATGCGCGTGCAGGAATTGAAATCATCAAATCTTTCGGATGTGTTGATGCGATTGCATTTGGAAGTGAATGTGGAAATATCAATGCCATGAAAGAAATTGTAACTGCACTTAAGACCGATAAATTTAAACTTTTATTGAAAGAAAATTTGAATAACGGTGTTACATTTGCAAAGGCTTGTAAAATGGCAATAAATTCCATAATGAATGCGGAAGTAAGTAATTTTTTAAATTTCCCCAATAATATTTTGGGTATAGAATATCTTAAATCCATAGAAGATTTTAATGTCAATGTTGAACCAATTACCATAAAAAGAATAGGAAAAAATAATGAGTATAAATATTGCTCAGCATCTGAAATAAGAAGAATGATAATAAATTCGGATGAGAGTTTTAAAAATTACGTACCGCAGTTTTCTTTTGAAATTTTAAAAAAAGAAACTATTCACAATTTGGAATTTGCTCAACAATCTTTCATTTATAAGTTGAGAAATTTATCCGGAGAAGATATTTTAAAGTTGCCTGATGTAAGCGAAGGATTGGAAAATAGAATTTTAGAGTCGGTGCGCCGTGAGAATAATTTAAATAGTATACTTTTTTCAATAAAAACTAAAAGATACACTATGGCTAGGATAAAAAGAATTTTAATGTGTGGTTTTCTGGATATAAAAAGTGAAATTCAAACCCATTCAGTGCCATACATAAGATTATTGGGCTCAAATTCAAAGGGATATGAAATACTTAAAAAAAGTAAAAAAACGGCTTTGCTTCCTTTAGTTTCAAGATATTCAGAAATAAAAAAGCTTTCAAGTTTTGCGATTGAAGTTTTTAATTGTGAATGTAAATCTTCGGATTGTTATTGTTTTTTTTCTAAAAAAATAGAATCATGCGGTCAAGAACAGGCTTTTAGGATGATTACATGTTGAAATGTTTCACGTGAAACATTTGCTTAAAAAGTTAGAAAGTAGAGAGTGTTTTGAATTATCA
>CAMEMA010000028.1 GCA_945926705.1 uncultured Clostridia bacterium | reverse complement strand
TACAGAGGAATGGGAAGTCTTTCCGCTATGGGACGAGGTAGTGCAGACAGATATTTCCAAGGCAAAAACAGTAAACTTGTCCCGGAAGGCGTGGAAGGACGTGTAGCTTATAAGGGCATGCTTTCAGACACTATTTGTCAGCTTATCGGAGGCTTAAGAGCCGGAATGGGTTACACCGGTTGTCCTACTATACCTTCTCTTTACGAAAAAGCTAAATTCGTAAAGATAAGTGGTGCCGGACTTAGAGAAAGCCACCCTCACGATATTCATATTACAAAGGAAGCTCCAAATTATTCTTATTTAGGATAACATTATTCCCGACAGACATGTGCGTCTGTCGGTTTTTATGTATTGTTAAATTTAGTATTTTATGTAAAAAAACTTTCCCAAAGAGAGATTATTCTACTTTGGGAAGCCATTAAAATTTGTCTTGTTTTATATTTTGTTATTTATTTCCAAATTAACTACATTTTTCCGATTTTAACTCTTACCTTTTAATTTATAAAAAAGTTCTTATTTATCTTTTTTTGGTGCTGTCGGATTTAGATCTTTTTTTAATTTAGAATTTATGTTAAGTTTAGGGGTCATATTTGGTATTTTTGTTGGTTCTTCACTTATTATTGGCATTCTGGTTGTCGTTAGAGGAGAAGGTGCTGGTCCTCTATAAGCCATTAACATCACATCCTATTCTTAAAATTTTATTTGTATTTCGAAACACAATATAATTATATATATATTAATATATAAAGTCAAGTGTTTTTTTATAAAAATAATATAAAATTAATTATTTAATAAAATTTTGCAACAAAAAAACCGCCCTTTTCAGAGCGATTTATATTTTGCGCAGTAAAAACAATTAATTATCGTCTTTCAAATGTAGCTTTTACTTTGAAAATTTTAATGCTTTTTTAATTCCATTAAGTTCAAGAAATTTATCAAGATCATAAAGAGCTGTTTTATTTCAATTATACTTTTACTCCGATATCTTCTTCATTTTTTCTAATTCTTTTTTAAGATCATCATCAACACGTTCGAGTTGTCTAATATAATCATCAATACCTATTTTCATTTGTTCTTTTGTTTGTTTGAAGAAATCGGTACCAGGATTGATTTTGTGGGTTTTAACTTTCAAAATCTTTGTTTTTTCGGCTATTGTTTTGGCTATGTTATTTTTTAAAGTTTTGTTTAGGAGCACATAATCATCTACAAAATCAAGCAATGAAAGCATCTGTTCAGAGTATCTTTTTAACTCATTTAAAGATTCTTGGTTGCCTTTTTTATCTTTATCTTTAAAGTACGTAGCTATTTCATCTAAAATTTTAACTGCTTTTTGTAAAATCTTTTCTTGATCCGATGAAATATCAATTGGTTCTTGTGTCTTAAAAATGTCCATCAACTTTTTGAGTTCAGTTTTAATATTCTGATTAAGTGTTTTGAGTTTCTCCCTCGTTTCAGAAATAATTTTGTTTTTTTCTTCTGCGTTTTTGTCAAAGAAATCGGTATTAATTTCCTTTATTGTGCAATTCTTAAGCATCTTTTTTTCTACTTGCTGGAGTGTCATTTCTATTGTATCCAGTGAATCTTTTTTACTTATTACATCAACCTTATTATCTAGAAGATAAGCTGTAAATTGAAAACAACTAAGCATATCTGAAACGTATTTTTTTATCTCATTTAGAGGGCTTAAATATTCTGTTTTGTCTTTAAATTGTCTATAGTACGGAAGTACTTCATTTAAGGTGTCATATGAAATTTTTAAAATATTTTCATATTTATCTTGAACACTTTTTTCGATTGAAAACACATCTTGTTGTTCTGGCATCGAAATCACATCCTATTCTTAAAATTTTATTTGTATTTCAAAATACAATATAATTATATATACATTAATATATAAAGTCAAGTGTTTTTTATAAAAATAATATAAAATTAATAAAACTTATTATTTAATAAATCTTTGCAATAAAAAAACCGCCCTTTTCAGAGCGGTTTATATTTTTTGCTGTAAAAACAATTATTTAATTTCTTTCAAATTTAGCTTTTCCTTTGCAATTTCTTCGATTGCATTGGCGGTTATATTGAATTTATTATAAATTTGAGTTGTGAGTTTTAATGCTTTTTTAACTTCTTGAGTAGATGTTGTAATATTGGTTATGGAGTAATCGATACTGACATAATTGCCTACTGGCTCATCATCTAAATCTGTAAATTGTTTTATACTATCTTTTATGTTGTTAAGATCAGAGAATATTTTCCCTGATTTGTCTTTGTCTATGTTTAGTTCTAACGTATTAAGTTGTTCAAACAAATTTATAACTTTTGTTTTTAGATTAGTTGTATTTGTTTTTATACTGCTGATTGCACCACTTTTAAATTTTGTTTTGAAAAAGTCAGCAGCCCTTACCAAACTACTATTTGCTTTTTTATCATTTAATGAAATTTTTTTTCCAGTGATCATGCTTACAATATTTCTAACAGGGTTTACAGATTGAACTACATTCTCGAGGGTAGTAATCGCATTTTTTACAATCTTTTTTTGATTCGAGTTCATTGCATATTGCATATCATCATCTATGACTTTTACTCCGTCACGTTCAAACTGTTTTAATGTTGTTTCAAGGGACTCGGTAGTTGTTTTGAGTAGATCTATCAGTGTATCAATATATGATGATTTTTCGTCGTCCACGATACCAAACTGCATCGGATGTTCAAAAATTTCTAATGTAGATAATGTTTTTATTGTATTTTTTATTGCTTGGTCTTTGATGATTTCAGGATGGGAATCGAAAAAACAAAATAATGAAAATATTTGTATAGCGTCGTTTTTCAGATCAATTAGATTGGGGTTGTATTTTTTTTCTTTTATACATGTTTCGTAGTACGGAATTGCTTCATTTAATTTCGCATCTGCATTTTTGAAAATCGATTCTATTTCATTGTCATTAAATTTTCCCATTAAAATCACATCCTGTTCTTAAAATTTTATTTGTATTTCGAAACACAACATAATTATATATATATTAATATATAAAATCAAGTATTTTTTTATAAAAATAATATAAAATTAATTATTTAATAAAATTTTGCAATAAAAAAGCAGACACATAGTGGTTTCCCTTGTGTCTACTTTTATTTTACCGTTGCACTATATTTTTTTAATTACATTAATTCTTTTTACTTCCGGATAAAAATTATATTTGTAATTAATTTTCAGTATTTCATCGAAGGATGTAAATGCTTTTTTTAGAATTTCAATAGAAGAGTCTTTACTCAAAGTTTCACAATCATACAGGAATTCCTTAAACTGCGTTTCACAAAAATCTATTATCTTAATTTTTTCTTCAACCGGAATTTCTGTATTGGATTGTATTTTATTGTTTATTGCATTCCAAATACATTGCAGTTCATACTTAGCATTTTTGCTTTCATCATTCATATTTAAAAACAAATTTTTAAACTGTTCGATTTGAGATTCCCTGAATCTGTCCCAAAGATGGTTTGGTGCGCAAAAACTGTTTTCGCTTCCCAATTGGAATGTATTGTACCTATTTAAAATGAATTTTAAACTGTCTGAACCCATAATTAAATTTTTTTTACCAATACAGTGAGAAATATTTGCATTCCCATATTCTTTTATTCCTATATTTAAGTCTGAAATAGTTGAATCTATTCTTTTTACTAATTTAAGAACCCAATTGTCTTTTTCTTTAAAAATCGGTTTAGGGCATCCCGGTAAAGGTAAAATATCTTTGCTCAGCGGAACATTTTTTCCTGATTTTTCAAACAAATAATTAAGCGTCATATATTGACCGGTTGAAAATACAGTAGGAATCGAGATTAACGTTTTTATTCCTAAATTTCCTAGTATGTCATCAAAATTATTTTCTATAATTCTCAATGTATTCTTGAATGCTTCCGATTCACCGGTTTTTTCTCCTGAAAATTTAAGCATTAAATCTTTTAACTTATTTCTTATACTATAGTCTCCTAAAATAGAGTCGCCAAACATCGGAATCTGCATTTTAATTTCTATATTTTCATTATTGTCAAAATATGCTTCACCGTTGCTGTTTATGTAAGATGCTTCTATAAAGGATGTTCCCAGTAAAGGAATTGCGAAATAAAATTTTCCGCTTACTGACTTTATATTTGCTTTATGATTTGTACTAAAATACATATTTTTAGCCGAAGAGCTTTTATCAAATATTTGCATTTCAGAAAGATGCTCAATTTCTGTATGAAGTTGCTTGAAAAGGTTTATTTCTTCGTTTGTATTTGCAAAATTTCTTAGATAAGCAGCCAAAGAAATTGCAGTTTTAAGCATATTTTTTCTGCCTTTTTTGAAACTTCCTAGCCATCCTTTTTCAATTTCATTTTTTGATTTTTTACAGTTTTCGATTTGAAAATCCAAAGAATTTTTATCTGCCAAGACGGATAAAACGGAATTATACATTTTTAAGTCTCCGATAATGTTAGAAACAAGAACCGATAAAGTTCTAGGAGCGTAATTATTTCCGTAAATTTCTTTATCTTTAAGATATTGTTCAAAATATCCTTTTATTTCTATATATTTTTTTGTATTTTCTTGTTTCAAAAAAGAAACAAGTTGATCGGAATTTTCTGCATATGAGGAAACGGAACAGTCGTCTTGTATCAAACTTAAATATGTATGTTTAGTTAGAGTGTCAGTTATTTTGCTGTCTACTGACACATTTGCACCGACTGAAGCAAGGCACGAAGCTGCACCACTTATATCCGCTTTATTTGTGACGGATTTTTGTAAACTTGCAGGTTGAGTTCGTGTTACTTCCGGCCACTTAAAATTAATATTTTGAGGAACGATTTGAGAGGCTTTTAAAAACCATTCAACGGAAGTTTGCATAGAAGACAAAATTAATTTTTCGTTTTTTTGCATTTCTTCTCTGGAGCTTATTATTTTTTTTATGTATTCGTCTCGAAATTCGATTGAAGTTATTTTTCCGTCTTTTGCACAAGTATCTAAAAATTGCTCTAAAGAGTAAAAAATTAAAGTATGCGTAATTTTCAAATTGTATGACGCATCTGCCGAAAGAAATTTCTTGACTCCAGCTCCTATGCTGAGTTGTATATTTCCGGAATTGTCGATTTTATAAAAAGATGTTTCTGAAGCTCCTTCGCTGTTATCAACTCCAACGGAAATTCCCAAATTGATTGCTCCGGTTTGAGCGGTTGACGATAAACTTCCCCCTTTTGAAGAGTCTTCAACTTCCATTTTTGATTCTACTTTTTCACGATAGTTATTTAAAATTTGTTCTGCCATTTTTCTTGATATTTTAGTCGCATAAGCGTCTCTAAGAGAAGAAATTAATCTCAAAAAAGCATGGTCTTTCGGAATGCGGAAATCCGATTCCATAATAGCTTTTATGAATGAAAGACGTTTCAAAAGTTCAAAATTTTTTTTAAATTCAATTTCATTTGAATCTATGTATTTTTCGGTATTTTTTATATTTTCGCAAAGAAACGGATTCTGCAAAATGCAAGAATTAAGTGAATGTTTATTGTCGATAAAGCTTGTAGTTTCATCATTTAATATGAAATTTAAACTTTCTTTCAAAGATATATCCAGATTGGAATCTTGAAACAGGTCAAATTTAATTTCCTTGATGGAAGAACATTGAAGCGGATTTTTATCAAAACGAAAACCTTTTTTAAGCATTTTTTCGATAGCAACAGCATCTGAATTTTGAGGATACATTTTAGGTATGTTTTCGTTGTTTTGGGATTTATCTTGTCTTTCATAGTTGCATCCCGACGAAAGAGGAATATTGGCTGAGGTGGACATTAATACTGCAGATAAAATAATGCAAGCGGATTTTTTTGACGACATTTTAATAAGCCTCCCAAAATTTTTCTTATTTCACATTGTCTAATAAACATATTCCTTTAATTTAAATAAATAGAATATGCTTTTAAATATAATAAATGTAAAAAAATAAATTATCAATATATTTTTAGATTTTATATTTATTTTTAAATTTTTTGTAATAATATTAGAAGAGATAAATATTTTATTAATTTAATATAAAATAAAGTATTTTTAAGAGTTATTTAATTGACTTTATTTTGAGAGATAATTAAAATTTACAGATATATTAATCTATTCTAGTAATTTTATAAAATAAAGTGAGGTTGAAATTAAAATGAGCTTGTTAAAAGAATTCACAAAAAAAAGTGTAGTTGCAGCTGTTTCTCTTGCATTTTTAGGAAACAGTATTGCGTCAGCTCTTGTCGTACCAACTTTAACGGAAAGTGATAATGGTGAAGAACTAGTTTATGCAATGATGAACGGTGAGTTAAATGATGAATCAGATTTAAAAAATCCATCATTAAAAAATGAAGGATTTTCAGGAACGTTTATTAATGGAAATGATTTTTTTTCTCTTGAAAATGGTATAGTTTTATCGACCACCAAAGAATATACAAACTTCATAGAAGTTGCGGGGGCAGCTATAGCAAATTCCTCTGTTTCCGTTCATACCGCTGAAAACCCTGAAAAAAGTTTGGAACAAAATTCTGAACAACCGGTAAATGAAAAAGTAGAAATGTCTGGAAGTATAAAAAATTTCAATGCAGGTCCGGATGATTTAGAAAACAGTGTAGAAAAGACAAAACTGGAATTTGATATTAATCCTAAAGTGAAAAAAATAATATCTTTTAAATGTGTTTTTGCCACACAGGAAGCTATCCCTGTAGAAGGAACAGGTGGCGTTACTACTCCTGATTTTAACGAAGATGAAGGTAACCATAATGATACTTTTGGTATTTGGGTCAATGGGGAAAATAAAGCTTTATTTTACAAAGATGGTGTACCTAAAAATATAACTGTTGAAAGTGTTGTAGAAAGCGGAAAGTTTAAATATAAAAAAGAGTTAGGAGGATATAGTATAACTTTTCCATTTATGACTGAACCCATGGAATTTCAAGCGGAAGTTGAACCCAATAAAGATAACCATATAAAATTAGCCATATCGGGTGGGCGTATCAATAACGCAGATTTAAACGATACGGGAGGAAATTCAGCTGTATTTTTGAATGCTCAAATGACAGATGCTCCTATTATTCCTTCTGAAGATTTATTGGAAACACCCGAAATAACCGATACACCTTTAACAACGACAACAACTGAACAGCCGAAAGAAGTTCCCGAAAATCCAAAAACATCGGATATAAACTTACCGATTATAGCAATGTCAACTTTGGCTTCTGTTTCAGGATTAGTGGTACTTGTTAATAAATATAGAAGAATTAATGAAAAAGCTTAGTGTACAAGGTGATTTAAAATGAAGAAAAACAAAGTTAAGCAATATGGTGTAAAAATAGTTTACCTATCGCTTGCTTTGTTTTTAATATGTGTAATATTATGCAATGCTTTTAATCTTTTAAAGAGAATATATGACCATAATGATACTGTATCCGATATAGACGAGATAAATAAAACTTATCCCATAGTTGACGAACACGATGACCTTTCTGATGAAATATTTCCTCCGCCTAACAATGACTATTGGAACTATATTAAAGTCCCTATTTCGCAGTTTGATTTAAAGGAATTTAAAAAGCTTAATAAAGATACTGTAGGATTTTTAAGCGTTTTTGGAACACAAATAAATTATCCTGTAGTGAAGTCTTCAGATAATTGCTTTTATTTGAATCATTCATTTAAAAAGGGGGAAAACAGTGCCGGATGGGTATTTATGGACTATAGAAATAACTCCGAAAGACTTGATAAAAATACTATAATATACGCACATAGTAATCTGGATAAAACCATGTTTGGAAGTTTGAGCTGGGTTTTAAAACCCGAATGGATTCATGAGGGGAATAATGGTATTGTAAAGTTTGCAAATTCCTCCGGAATAAGTAGTTGGAAAATATTTTCGATTTATATAATTCCGGCTGAAAAAAAGTATATTCAGACTGATTTTTCAAATGAAAATGAATATCGTGAATGGGCTGAAGAAATGGCCAGAAGAAGTAAATACGATTTGGGATATGAGTTTGAAAAGAACGAGAAAACAATGACTTTTTCTACTTGCTATGACAATACAAATGATTTACGTTTAGTTGTTCATGCCAAATCACTTAATAAAAATATTTAATTCCGCATTTTGGCGGAATATTTTAATTAAAGAAAGTGCCCCAAAAAGTAAAAGCCGGCCGTCTTGAAACGGCCGGCACTTTTATGTTCTTATAGGGCTACGTAATTTATGCGTGACTATTTGGCATTTTTTTCTATTTTTTTGGCGGTAAATTGTATAAGGACTTTTTAGCTATAGGAAGATCAATTCCAGGAGGTAAAATGTACATAGCTGCTAGCTTAAAACCATCGTATAATCTTCTATATTCTACATATTTTGCTCCCTTATTCAAACTTTCTTCATCCTTTTTTGAAAGAGATCCAATTTTTGATAATGGGTACGATCTACCTTCTGATTTTTTTTCTCTCTCTTTATCAATTTCCTCGGTTTGTTTTTTTATGTCGTCAATATTGTTACTGTCTAACGGTGTAGTACCGTTCCAGTCGTTCATCAAAAAAGTACATGATTTAATATTTGGAAATATCTTTTTTACTTCTGGTAATTGTTTTGATAGTATAGCATATGTGCATATGTTTTCTCCTTGATCGTATTTAATTATCTTATCTCTTTCCTTGTCGTCCTTAACAAATAATCCTAACAACTTATCTCGTTCTTCTTTGTCCTTAACATTTAACAAAATAAAGGTTTTTCCAGCACTTGGTGCATCTTGCCCTATTATCTGATTTTGATCTTGTATTTTTGGGTTATAAGACTTCATTTATAGTCCTCTCCTTTATATAAATTTGTACAAAATAAATCATGTACTGTGGTTATTATATATGATTTATAAATTAAAATCAACATATTTTAGTTATTAATTTATATTATTTATAAAAATTTAACATACTGCAAATGATTTTATTAGGAATTTAAAATGGATTCCTCTATAAATTAAAAAATAACTTTTACATATAAAAAACCACGCCAAAAGGGCGTAGTTTAGTTTAATCAATTCTATTAAGAAATTGTTATTTCCAATGATAATTTTTTTATTTCTGCTAATGTTAAATGGCTGTCTTTCGGGTCAAAAAACCTAAATTTTTCTTCAGGTATCATTGTAATACCAGTAGCTTTACACGTCTTACAGACCTTTTCGAACACGCTTAAAGGTACTGCGAATAAATTTAATTTATATTGAGACACGGTACGTTTCCAATCGTCCTGAGCCTCTTTAAGATTACGATATAAGATCTTATTAAACTTTAGTTCACTTAAATCAAACAATTCTGCCATTGCGGATAATGCGTCTGTTTTTTCTC
>CAMEMA010000027.1 GCA_945926705.1 uncultured Clostridia bacterium | reverse complement strand
CCACCCCGGGAGCTATACAAAGTGTATTGGAACCATCGTTCCATTGTTCACGCTGACCCGCAATTAAATCGTTACCTCCACAAGGAATTAGTGTAACACTATCAAGTTTAAGATATTTTTTAAGAATATTCTCAAGGCTATCAAAAGATTCTTTTGCAATAATATTTTCCGAGCTATTATCCTTTGAAATTTCAAATATCTTTAAGCCCTTTCTTATTTCGGGATGTATTGTAAATTTATCCTTGTCTACCTGTGTAAAAACTGTATCCAAGTGCATCATTGCTCTGTTGTGAGGAATATAAAAAGCAACTACATTTTTAACTTCAGAATTAGGGTCATTAAAAATATACTTAGCAAATTTTTCTATCGCTTCCTTTTCAGTTCTTTGAGATATTCCAACAGCGATTGTTTCTGAATTAAGATTTAAAATATCTCCGCCTTCAATATGATATTTCTCATTCCGGTCATAATACTTTATGGTGTTTTTATAATTAGGATGATACAAAAATATATATTGAGCATATATAGTTTCTCTATTTCTGGTAACCGAATACATCTTGTTTAAAGTTATTCCATTTCCGACAGAAGCAAAATTATCTCTTGTAAAATACAAATTAGGCATCGGGTCAGCAAGAAGTGTGCTACTATCCATTGAAGCTAATTTTTGAGGCAAAGCTCCTACAACTTTAGCTACATCTTCCAATCTTATACCTTCCATTGTTTTTAAAATCAAATCTTTTGAATCTTTTATCTCATTCAAAAATTTATACAGTGCCGCTTTTACATCACTATCCTCACTTGCCTCCTCAACAAATTGACGAATAAAACGCTGTCTCACTTCTTCGGAAACATCTATAGTTTCAGCTGCAAGATCTTCAAGGTAAACAACTTCGACACCATTTTCTTTTAATGTTTTAGAAAATTCATCATGTTCACTCTGAGCCAGTTTTAAAAAAGGAATATCGTCAAATAGAAGCCTTTCAAGCGTATTAGGTGTAAGATTAAGCAACTCTTTGCCCGGACGATGCAGTAAAACTTTTTTCAAACAATCAATTTCACTTTTAACATTAATAGAAGGTAAAATTTCTAAGTTCTTATTTTCAATACTGCTATTCATTGCATCAGCTGCATTTACCGAAACACCCAATGCACTTGAACTGGAAAGTATGCATCCGCTCAAAATAGATAAAAATAAACGCGATGTTCTCATTAAACTAACTCCTTAATATAAAATAATTTAAATAACTTAATTATAGTTAATTCACAAGTGTCAATCAAGAATTTATAACGTACAATTAAATATACTTTTTTTAAGTAATTTAATAAAATTTATTAAAAAAATCAAGTGCTTTTCTTAATAGCTTCCGCTACTTTTTTCGCAACTTCTTTGTTTAATGCATCAGGAATAACAATTCCATTCTCCAGTTCAGATTTTGTAACAATATTTGCTATAGCATAGGAGGCATTTTTCATCATTTCTAAAGTTATGTCTTTTATTCTTGCGTCAAGTACTCCTCTGAAAATTCCTGGAAAAGCCAGAATATTATTTATTTGATTTTTATAATCGGAACGTCCGGTTCCGCAAATTACCGCTCCACCTTTATATGCCTCCTCAGGATATATTTCGGGAATCGGATTGGCCATAGCAAATACTATCGGAGAATTCATAAGTGATATCATTTCTCTGTTAACTAAATTTCCACGTGAAACTCCTATAAAAACATCAGCATCTTTAAGTGCATCTATAAGTTTCCCTTTAACTTTATTCTTATTTGTAACAAAACACATACGTCGTTGCTCTTCATTTAACGATTCATCATTTATATCCAAAATGCCATTTATATCACAAAGTATTATATCACCTAAATTCATAAAAATTAAAAGTTCAGCTATTGCTATACCCGCTGCTCCGGCACCATTTATTACAATTTTTATTGAGCCTTGTTTTTTGCCTGTAATTTTAAGAGAATTAATTAATCCTGCAGCAACCACTATTGCAGTTCCATGTTGGTCATCGTGAAAAACAGGTATATCACAAATTTCTTTTAATTTTCTCTCGATTTCAAAACATCTCGGAGCTGAAATGTCTTCAAGATTTATTCCTCCAAAGCTTTTCGAAATAAGTTTGACGGTTTTCACTATATCATTAACATCTTGGGAATCAATACAAATCGGAAATGCATCTATTCCCGCAAATTCTTTAAAAAGTGCACATTTCCCCTCCATGACAGGCATAGCAGCTTGGGGTCCTATATTTCCCAGTCCCAAAACTGCACTTCCGTCTGTCACAACTGCTACTAAATTGGACCTTCGTGTCAAATTGTAAACTTCTTCTGGCTTGTCCTTTACTTTAGTACATGCATCTGCGACACCAGGAGTATAAACAAGCGCCAAATCCTCTTTGGTTTTTACCATACACCTAGAATTTACTTCTATTTTACCCTTTAAATTACGATGAAGTTCTAATGCTTTACTTTCCACAGTTATTTTCCTCCACTATAAAAATTTTGATTAAACCATGTTATGTGGATTTAAAATATTATCAATATCATTCTCATTTAAAAATCCTAATTTAATCACCGCTTCTCTAATAGAAATATTTTCTTTATATGCTTTCTGTGCTACTTTTGCAGCTTTATCGTATCCTATAATCGAATTCAAAGCAGTTACATTCATAAGAGAGTGTTCTAAATTATACTCTATTTTTTTTAAATTAGGTTTTATTCCTCTTATACAATTTTTTTCAAAAGAAATCATCCCGTCCGTGAGCAGTCTGACCGACTGAATAAAATTATATATGCAGACGGGCATAAAAACGTTTAATTCTAAATTTCCCTGAGAAGCAGCGATACCAACAGCTACATCGTTGGAAATTACTTGTACAGCTATCATCGTTATGGCTTCACATTGAGTGGGATTAACTTTTCCCGGCATTATGGGACGGCCCGGTTCATTTTGTGGAATTGTTATTTCCCCTATTCCGCAACGAGGACCGCTCGATAAAAATCTTATATCGTTAGCTATTTTCATCAGATTAGACGCCAAAGATTTTAGTGCTCCATGAACATTTACAAAAGAATCCATAGAAGCGAGTGCATGGAATTTATTCTGTGCAGGTATTATTTTTGTATTTAAATTTTTCGATAAAATTTCACAAACAGTTTTATCAAAATTCTTTGGACAGTTAATTCCTGTACCTACTGCTGTAGCTCCGAGCGCAATTTCTCTGAGTGAATCAAGACTTTTAAATATGTGTTCACACGACTTTTCTATCATAGCTCTCCATCCGCTGATTTCTTGAAAAAAGCCAATTGGAACTGCGTCTTGATAATGAGTTCTTCCCACTTTTACAACATTACGGTTTTCATTTTCAAGTGCCTTTAAGGTTTCGGCAAGTTTATGAGCAGAGGGTAAAAGTTCCCTTTCTATGGAGAGCAAAGCAGCTATCTTCATCGCAGACGGAAAGGTATCATTCGAACTTTGAGACATATTGACGTGATCGTTTGGATGAATATATTTGTCACTATGCAATAAATCATTACAAATATGAGCAATAACTTCATTGACATTCATATTACTTTGCGTGCCGCTCCCTGTTTGCCATACGCTAAGTGGGAAATTTTCTTGTAAGTCTAATTTTAAAGCTTCACAAGAAGCTTTTACAATAAAATCATGTTTTTTTAAGTCAAGTTTTCCAAGTTTAAAATTTGTCTGTGCACAAGATTTTTTTATATTTATAAGAGCTTTTATTACCGAATCAGGAATTCTTTCAGTTCCTATTTTAAAATTATTAAGACTTCTTTGAGTTTGAGCTCCCCAAAGCTTATCTTTTAAAACTGCGACTTCTCCAAGAGAATCTTTTTCCAATCTGTACATTTCCTCAGACATAAAATAAATCCGTCCTTTTTAATTCTTTTACACTATCTCACAGTATAACACATTTGAACTTGTTGACTTAATTATTTTAATATTAAAAATTTCAATAAATGTTAAATAAGTGCACTTATATACATCATATTTTCCACTTTTTTATATATGGAATCCAATTGGGAAAACATAAGTGGATTTTTCCCTTTTCCTATTTCTAAAGTAAACGCCGGTTTATTAAATTCTAAAATAAACCAATCTTTAAATCCGCCACCTACTGCCAGTCCTTCCGGTTCACTCAACTTATATCCACTACTCAGTGCGAATATTCTTGCTAAAATTTCAGATTTTTCGGGGATTTTATTCCCATATTTCCAGTATATTTCTTCACCTTGACTGTGAAAAGCAATCGCATGTTCAAAATTATATATTTTACAAAGATTTACCAAAGATATTGTTTCAGGCTCACTTTCGGGCAATTCGCCTCCGTATCTGGTTTTTGAAGGACCTGTTATACCGTTTTCTGCCTCTAGTAAATGTAGTTCAAGCCAGTCTGCGTTATAATTATGATTAAGATCTATTCCACGTGCGTTAGCTTGCCAATCCGATGTATTTCCTTTTGAATTTGCAACTACACTCTCTTTATATTCTCCCGCACTTTCACAACCTTGCGTTGAAATTTCGACTCCATCCGGATTAAGACAAGGAACTACGCACAAACCTTTTTCGTTAATCCTATTTTTAATGTTTATTCCAAAAATTTCCTTAGAATATTCTATATTAAAACAAAAATTTTTTAAAAATTTTAATAATAAAAAAGAAGTAAGCCACTCCATTCCGTGAAAAGCTCCCACCCAAAGGACCATGTTTTTATTTGTTCCTATTTGCAAACAATCTATATTCCTAGAACACAAACTTTTTCCAATAACTATATGTTTAACAAAATCATAATCAGAAATGATTTCTTCAATTAATTTTTTCCTAATGCTTTCCAGAAAAATTAATTTCGACATTTGACTACCTCCATTAATATGATTTATAACCTAAAATATATTTATATAAATCTTAAATTATTACAAAAAAATATTTTAATGTAAAAAATCATAAAATATATTGAAAAAAAATAT
This sequence comes from uncultured Clostridia bacterium, assembly GCA_945926705.1. Lineage (GTDB taxonomy): Bacteria > Bacillota > Clostridia > Oscillospirales > Acutalibacteraceae > UMGS1491. The sequence goes on along the minus strand of CAMEMA010000027.1, from coordinate 4,383 downwards.
ATGATTGGTATAATTATAATAAAGTTTATATTTTTCTCAAAAAGGAGGCCTAAATTTATGGCGAAAATAAAAAGTTCAGGAAAAAAATTATTGACAAAATATCCCTTAATATGGTTTTCGATGTTGATTTTGTTTATGTTTTGTGATACAAAAAGCTCTTTCGCAGCTACTCTCGAACAACAAAAAATCACTTTACCCCAAAAAACTGAAGGTATAGAAAAGATTGAATACATCGTAGACGGTTCCCCCCGAGGAAGTACCGACGGAAAATCAACAGTTGGAATAGATTATGGGTCTTCAATAAATTTTTTAATAAAAATAAAACCTGAATTGCATACAAAATTGACAGTAGGAGCGGTTAAAGTACTATCCGGTTCAAATGATACTTTAAAACTTGGAATTTACAAATTGGACACAGACAATAAATTAACCATAGAATACCCAAAAGACGATGAACTTATCGACCCTAATCAAACATACGTTTCTCAGCCTTATACAGTTCACAGCGATGAATCGTTTAGCGTAAACGGAGTCGTTCCCGATACATTTACTACCTCAATAAAGCTTGAAAACAATGACTATGCAATTAATGAAGCTTTAGAAGTTAATTATCAAATATTGGGAAATACAGTTGAAATCGCAGAATACTTACCTGAAAACAACTCATACTTAATAAAGAACATTCCACATGATAAACGCGTTAAAATAATAATAAAAACCCATGAAGCTTATTCTCAATCAAAGTTTACAGTAATAAAAGACGGAGAAGAAATGGAATATTCCGAAAAAGAAAATGCTGTAACGTTACCCGCTACAGCACAGGACAATGAATTAACTATAAAAAATATCTCCAAAAACAAATATTCGGTTTTGTTTGAATCTCAAGAAGGAATAAAATTTAAGTATAAATACGAAAATGAAAATTCAGATTTTACAGATATAAGTTCTGGCACTTTAAATGCTACTTATGGGGACAGTTTTCTATTCACTTATTTAACAAATCAAGAAAATTTTATGGATAACAAGGAAATTACATTAAACGATGTTGCACTTCGTTCTTCCGAGAACGTGTACTCTCTTAGAAATATCAAAGAAGATATTAAGATTGCGGTGAAAAACAAGGAAGATTCATACTACAATATTTCGCTTTTACCCCAAAACGCCGGAGCATATGTAACTGATGAATCAGAAAATCAAGTTAGCAGCGCGGTAGTAAAATACGGTGAATCTTACAAGTTTAAAATAAAAGCAAAAGAAGGATACAATAAGGAAATAGACAATGCGTTAATATATGCAATCCCCACTGAAAAACTCACAAACGGCGACTATGACACCGATAATAATTCTGAGGAATCAAAAAAATACTTAATATCTCCGTCTTTAGACGGCACATTCAGTATAGGTGACGTAAAAGAACCGATTTCATTATTGATTAAAAATTTAAATTTAAACACATATGTACTAGAATTCCCAAAAACTCTAGACAACGGAACTTATTCGGTCGAAGAAAATGAATCCGTTAAAAAATTAAATGAAACTGCATATCAGGTAACTCATGGTTCTTCAGTTAAAGTTACTGTAAATCCGGCAGAAGGAAAAAGTACTGCCAAGATGATATTTGAATGTAGTAGCCAGGATGCAAAAATAAGCAAAAATGAAAACGTTTACACAATAGAAAACGTAACACAAGACTCCTGCGTAGAAATGAGAGGTATAACGGACACCGAATATACGGTAAAATTTGATAATCCGGGAGCCGTTTGCACAAACGAGCAGGGAAGTATGTACGGAAGCAACAGAGAAATGACTTTGACCAATTCAGAAATTGCTAAATTTAAAATACAAATTTTAAATGATGAATATGTCCTTGAACCGGAAGGAATAAAAGCAAACTTAAAATCCGGAAAAGCTATATTAACTCCTCCTCAAGACGGAGAAGAGTACTACACTTTGTCAAATATTCAAGAAAACGTTGAAATTTCAATAACGGGAATAAAACACAAGCCCGTAAGTGTTCAGCTTAGTTCCAATTCAGAATCTGTAATAATAAAATCCGCAACGGAAGAAACAGAACTTCCATCAATAAATCAAGTAGATTATGGTTCGGATTTTAATTTTAAAGTAGAAAGTGAAAATACGGAAAATTTGTCCGTCGTCAACGAATCTGGTGAAAAAATAGAACCTGTTCAAATGCAGGCAAATGTAAGTTCATATTCTTTAAGAGGTGTTTCTCAAAACACTAATATAGCAGTACTTAGTGACAACATAGAAGAAAACTATGTATATTTATCAAATAATACCAACAGCGATAAGCCATGGGAATATGCTCCATCTTCTGATAAAATAAAAGTACGCGTAAATCCTTTCAAAGAGTTAATATTTACTAACCCAAGTACAGAAGCTTCCCCAAATACAATCAAGTATGAGTATAAAAATGTTATCAAAAAAATCGGAACCACTCGTTCCAGCCAAGGAATTATTAATCCACCGGAAACTAAAGATTTAAATTCACAAAGTGGTGGTAATTACACATTATTAAATTTGAAGAATAATACTAGTTCTACTTACAATTATGTTCCAGAGGAATCACAAAGGTATATTTCTACAGAATTTGATGCCATATACAACAAAAATGCATCAACAGGATCAATAATTGATTTCATATACAACAAAAAGGTAACCAATTACTTTGCGGGAGAAGTAACAATATCAGCAACCATAAACACCAGTCCAGGAAGTGATTTGACAAGAATTTCTGATAGTGAATTTGAGGTAATGTACAATAACGAACAACAAAAATTGGAAGCTGGACAAAATTTTAATTTATATGAGGCATTGCGTTATCGTAAAAATGAAACTAATGACACAAATTCGCTACCGTATCGAACTTTGAATTTAGATAGTTATGTTATATCTAAACCGGAAATAACAGTTTTAAAAACAAATAATGGAACTTCCTTTAAATTCAATATAACGATTCCCTACACTTATTCCAGTTTCAGTGAAGATTTCGATGGAGGTAGCGTGTACAACTTTATCTTTTTTGATAAATTGTATATTAAACCTGTATTGAATCCCGATACTAAACTGAAAATTAATTTTAAAATGTCAAATAACAAGGGAGACAGCTTTTGTAAAAATATAAAAATTTATAGAGGAAAGAACGTGGGATACGAATATCAACTAGATGATATGAATGGTAACATACCCAAAGATGCAAAAGATGTAATTTTAAGTGGTCAATTGCCAAAAAATGAATCAGAAAATGAAACTATAGAATGTAGTAAAAGTTTAGAAAAAAGTGAATCACCAATGACTATAGTAGTTGCATTTCCCAGTTTATATTATTCAATGTCTTCACGCAACGAAACGGGTAGTGATGCTACAAAATATCTAAACGTCCAAGAAACTTCCAATGGTACTACAAATGAATTTAAAAACATAAAGATAGAACATGTTCAAACGGAGACAATGGATCCCGGCTCTAGCTATACAGAACATGGATGTTACTTTTTCTATAAATTAACAAATATCTCAACAGATTCCAATGTTGAAGTTACTATATCTCCTACCATCGCTAGTGATAATGATTTTTCATTTTATCAAGTTGATTTAAGAAATGACGGCGGAGTAAAATATGTCACTAGTACAAATAACAAATTAACTTATGGGCAAGACTTTACATTTGACGTAACAGTTATGGATGATGTGGACGGTATATGTAAGTATGAAGATAAATTATGTGCGATCACTATTTCTGACATGGCAAATGCAGAAATAGAAGCAGTCGATCTTCTTAAACTTAGTAATAACGAGGGAACAGAAAAAGTCTCTGGCCAAGAATTCACGTATAAAAAAGCTGAAGATACAAACGGAAGAATGAAAATAACATTTACATTTACTGCACTTAAAACAAAGAGTATTAGATGTAACGCTGCGGCTAACATGAAAAAATGTGACTTAACTTTTCAACCACAAGATGGTGTTTCTTACTTTTATGGTGGTAAAGAATTCACAAAAAACACTAAATATAATACAGGTGAATGCACTATATACTCTTATGCTGATTTTCGCATAGCAGTAGACGACATGTATGACCAGAGCATGATTACTGTAAAATATAAACCAACATTATCAAGTGACTTTGTAAATGCAAAAGAAATAATACCTAATTCTTCGGGAGTTTATAGAGTTAAAGTCGGAGAAGATATAACGATTACTGTAGATAATTTAAACAAATCCAAGCATACCGTAACTCCAACTAATTACGATTACGTTAAATTTATTCTCTGCGAACAAAATGGTGATAATTTATTTGATGAAAAAGGGGATTTTAACAGTAAAAAAGAACTTGAATATGGTGATGTCCTTTATTTTAAAACT
>CAMEMA010000026.1 GCA_945926705.1 uncultured Clostridia bacterium | reverse complement strand
GACGGCTGCGGATTTTCGCCCATTTTTATGGTTATAGACATTAAATATCACCTCTAACTATGCTTGAAATACACGTCACCATTCGAGCCTCCTGAAGGATTTCCTGTTCCGTTAGTTATAACGTTTTTAGTCGCACCTGTGGCAATTCCGTCAAGCTTGGATTTATCAGAACTGCTCATGACTCCGGCAATCGATGTGCTTGCATTATCGTGAGTATGTGAAGCAGTCGCAGCTCCAATATTTGAGGGTGTTACGTTTACAACGTTATTTTCATCTTTTTCAATAGGTGTGCCATTTCCTTGAACCCCTTGGATAGCACTATCTGCCTTTTCTCCTTGCGAAGATGAAGCATATTCATTACTATGTTTTCCGTCCAAAAGTTCGGCATCTAAGCCACTTGCTGTGCCGTCAACAGTCTTTAGTTTTTCAAGAATTTCCTTTGCTGTAAATCTACTTAATAAAATAAAATATTCACCTACATATTCGGCTAAATACTTAGCGTTTGCAGTTAAATCTCCGCTTTCCAAATTCACGATATTTCCCGAAATATCAAACTTCTTGATTGCAAGATTTCCTAAAGAATTTATGTTTACAGAAACGCTGTCTGTCTTTGGGTTAGATACATCAAAAATCATGAGCATATATGGGAAATACCTCGTTATTTCAGAAGATATTGATTCGTAATAATTGTCTGAAACTCTTTGCAAAGAAACATCAAAAATTCTTCTATCATTTTGAATATAAAAATCATGCGAAGATAGAATACTCGCTATTTTACTAAAGTTACTGTCGGAGCTTGTTCCGGCAATATCCGTTCTAAATTTTAAAAACGTTTCTTCTGCATATGCTCCCGATGAAGCATAAAGTGTTAAATCTCCAAAATCCGTTTTGCTTGGCATATATAATCACTCCTTTAAATAATTATTTCTCCGTCCATATCACTAAGTTTCATAATATCTCGGTTTCGTAGTATAAACGGATCGTGTGTTTTTAGTTTTGTCATTTTGATTAAGTGGGCTGTGGCACTACTTTTAAAGCATGTTTTATCTCTCATCTGAACACGAATTGCACAACGTAGTTTAAACTTTGATTTTTGATAATCGTCAAGGCTTATTATTGATTTAAGATTTGACTATAGCTGCATTTAGAACTGTTGGCATCTCTAAAATTCTGGGTTTAAGATACAAACTTAACCTTAGGTTTTCAGAAATATTGATTGTCTGACTTACCATATTAATGCAGTTTCTCAAAGTATAATAAGTATGTAAAACTTCCATTTTTGAGTAGTCTGTTGCATGAAAAAATATTCCTTCGTAAAAGGGATAATCTTCAACCACTTACTTAAAAACAGGGTTATTTTTTATATAGATTTTAAGTATCTTATTCATCTGTTTTCACTTCTTTTTTAGCTTGAAGCCGAAGTTTGATTTGTTCTTTCGAAAGTAATATCTCTGGCTGCAAAAAATACGTTCATGCCTTGATAAAGCGTTATTTCTTGGTTAAGTTCGGAGTAATACATTACTTTCCCTGACTCATCAAGCTCAAAAATATATCTTGCAATTCCGGCATTTGCGGAAAACTCGTTCGGAAATTCAATACGTATTTTATTTGAAATAATTCCATTTGCGGAGTCATTCCAAGTTTCTGAATTGTTTCGCACCCTTATTCTTGCATATCCGGTAGAAGCATCGGGCTCAGCGTTTTCGGGTAACGTCCCTGAATCATCAATCGCCACAGTTGATAAGCCGATGTAAGTATAAGTTGGCGGAGTATAATTTGTAATTCCTCTAACATGATTGTTTTCAAGATCTGCTTGATATTTTGTTATCATAAAAAATCATTTCCTTTCTAATTTTCTTTAATTTGAGGTTTAAAAGTTATATATCCCTCAGCACGTCTAAATTTCTGACCTTTTCTATCAATCAGAACAGGCTGGTGAACATATTTTCCATATAAGTTTTCAGTGTCAGATTGGTCTAAACTAACAGTAAATCGGTAATATAAATATCCTGTTTCAGCATCGCCGTCCCGAAGAATCGTACAATCCTTTACAAGAATCGGGCTATGCTTCATACCGATAGGTGAAAGATACCATTTGGCACTATCGTCTTGCAAATCAAGCGGTTCGCCGCCCTCATAGAAAACCTGAAACTCTAAAACTATTTTGCTATCTCCGGAAATTAGCTCGATGTCTTGTAGGCTTGTAACATATGAATCCATAAGTTTTATCACCTCGTCTTTAAATTTTACAAAAACTTGTTTTATATATTTACATTGTGATCACAGTATGCTATAATAATCATATACTAAAAAGGGAGGAATTAATTATGAGTGCTACAACAATGAATATTCGTGTAGATAAAGAAGTAAAAGATAATGCAAAAATGATTTTTGCTGAACTTGGTATGGACTTAACAACTGCCGTAAATATTTTTTTAAGGCAGTCTATTCGGGAACATGGCATTCCTTTTAAACTTAAACTTGATATTCCAAACGAAGAAACTAAAGAAGAAACTAAAAAAGTTCTCAGAGAATCTGAAAAAGGGATTGGAATGAGCAAAAAGTTTAGTTCAGCCGAAGAATTATTTGAGGATTTGGAAATATAAAGTTATGCTAGAAATTAAATATCATAATAAGTTTAAAAAAGACCTGAAAACCCTGAAAAATAGAAACTTTAATATGAATGCTTTAAAAGAAGTTATCATTATGCTTGCAGATGAAAAACCTTTGCCCTAAAAGTATTTAAATCACCCTTTAATTGGTTAATTTAAAGGATATATGGATTGTCATATCGGGAACGACTGGGTACTTATTTATAAAGTGGATAAAGAAATTTCACTTCTTTCACTCTATCGTACAGGTACTCACAGTGACCTTTTTTAAAAAGCATTAAATTAATCACTTATCAAAATAACTGATAAGTGATATTTTTATTCCTTGTATTCTTCAAGCCTATCATTCTCAAATCCTCTGCGTTTAGCTTTTAACTCTCAGCCAAATTTCATGTTTATCTCCACAAACAACAAAGCAGTTTTCAAACCTTTCCAAAACAAAAAGTTCTCCTTTTCCGTAAGGGGTAAGGAAAACTTGATAACCTTTTTTTAAATTAACACATTCGGCAAAAATAGGGTCTATGTCAACTTGGCACAGACCATTTTTAGTTTCATTTTCGCCAATATCACCATAATAGTATTCTGCGGTTTCATAAGCGCTGATCAATCTTTTCCCATAGTGCTCGGTTGTTTGCATACAGTGTTTTGAGTAGCCATCAGCAACAATAAATTTTCCAAAAATCACAGTATCTCCAACAACCGCCGTTTTACCATTTATTGCAACTCCGCTGTTTTGCGGACATTTTATTTCGAGTGCATCGTTTGCTTCTAAAATCAATCTTCCTTGCGATTGCCTGATATTTGAAGTTTTGCCACCGTCTGTCCATTTACATTCTCCGGCAAAAGTTCCTGTCTTTTGCACATAAAGATTATCAATATATGCGTGTGTTGCGTAAATAGAATTAAGCCCGGCTTTTCCGCTTCTGATGATTTCGGTATTCCCAACTGCACCATTTCCGATTTCTCTGCATGTTATTGTTCCGTAATTTAGCTTTGCCCCTGCGATTGTATCATTCGAGATTTTATCGCCTGTAACAGCATTATTTCTGATTTGATTATTAACAATTTGACCTTCAATTCTATCCGCTTGTATTGTTCCGTCAAAGCGTGCATTGTTCCCATCAATCTTTAAAGCTCCGATTCTAGCATTACCATTACTTTCTAAAACGATATTTCCGTTAGAGCTTTTTTATGAAGATTTATGCAAGCTCGTTTTATGATGATTTAATGCAAGAGTTTTGCTATAAAATGTTTCTTTATGGCTATGCTTTAAATCTTGATAATTTTGAAAATTAATAAAAATAATAAATATATTATCGTCGAGTAAAACATTAAGTTTTTTATTCGGCGATAGTTTTATGCTTTTAAAACATTCAAAATATTTGGATTCACAATTAAATATTCATCTTCCGTACCAACAAAAAAATCTCTAAGAGAACCATTGGTGTATAAAATATCAAAACCCATTAATTTTGTAAGAAGTCCGGAATTAAACCATACGTAAGCTTTGTTTGACTTATAATACTTTTTTCTTTCTGCAATAAGTTTTTGGCACACGGGGTCTTGTTTCATTTTATCGCCAAATTCTTTAAGTACTTTTTCTTCTTCTTTTACATAATCTTCTTTGGACAAATTCATTTCATCAAGCTTTTGCTGAGCTTCTTCGAAAGCTTTGTTGATGTAATCTGCCGCACTATCAAAAATATAATCGTTGCTACACTTATTTTCAAACTCTCCGAATTCTTCACTATGCCTATTGATTATGAGTTCTTTTAGTTTTTCCAAATAGTCATTATTCAGAATTTTAACGTTACTTTTTGAAATAAACATCTTGATTAGCGTATCATCAGGATTTTGTTTATTGGCATAAGATTTAGCACAGTCTAAGCTTGTTGTTGTGTAAATCCCGCTACCTCTAACGTTCCAACAAGATATAAAAACTTTCCCATTTTTGAATTCATCAGCATATGACTTATTTTCTACTCCACGATATAAAACAGTGTTTCCAACAGATTTTTCTTCAAAATCTTGCTTACTCAGTAAGTTGGATTCAGGAATTTTACTACCAATAATTTCTTTACAAACATCATCAATTTTTTCGGGAGTAACGTTATTATTGTTACTTAAAAACTCGGTTATCTTAGTGCACAAAAGTTCAGCATCGTTTTCAAGTACTAATTGAGGGCTTTTTACCGAATACATCGAAGCAAATGATTTTAAAAGCACACGTGTTTTTAACTTATCTTCAGAATATAACTTTAACAGTTGTTGTTTGGAAACAGTTTTAGTATCATTCAAAGAACCATTTACGAAAGTTTTTACGAAATAATTATTGTCATCGATTTTTTCAGACAACATTTCAATTTTTAAGGTATTCTTTTTTGATACAGAATTCTGTGGATCTATTTTCAGATTGTTACAGGTTTTGTGAAACGCTTTCATTGATGCTGCATTTTCATCATCTATCCAAAACTCAAAAGATATTGATTTATCTAACTGCCATATCTTTGACATCATTTTGGATAATGCTAAAGGTACATAACCATTCCCTCGAAAATTTTTTCCTATCCAATATCCCACATTTAATTGATTTTCATTTGAACTCTCATTTACAAATATTAATCCTAAAACTTCGTTATCTTTATTTTTTATTGTGAATACCAATTTACAATCGTGTTCTAAGTCTTTAAGATATTCATCTGAATTAAAATCATCAACTCCATATCCTAAAAACTTCGTAAAATCAGTATCTTCGTCAATCATATTTTTTAGTATCTGCTTATCTTCTTTGTTTAGTTTTTTGACCATTATTTCTGCCTGTTCTTGATTTTCAAAACAAGAATAACAGTTTTCGGCTGTAGGTAATGCATAGCACTTACCGCTAAACTTTAAAAAGCTCATAGAGACAACTACAGTACTGAAAAGCACACTAAAAACTTTTTTAAATTCCATTTTTTAATTCTCCTACAATATATTTATCTTTTTTCTTGTGTCCATTAATCCATTCGCTATCTAAATCAGAGTTATTATCAGCTGCAATTTCAAAAAGAAGATACATCATATCATAAATTTGATGAGAAACAGCTTTGTTATCATGATTTTTTACGGCCGATTTTAATAACTCAAATTCTTTTTCAAGCCAATCTAATTTTTGTTCTTGATTTTTACCGAAAGAGTTAATTTTTATAAGAAATTCTTTTACTTCATCTCTGTAATCATTTAATTGCATAATTTACGTCCTAAATCAAACTATTTTCGCTCCAAACGGTATAAGTGACAGCTTTGCAAATTTTATACACTGAATACCAATTGGGATTCCTATAATTGTTATACACCAAATTACACCAACAACAAGCGAACTTACTGCTAATCCCCAACCAAAGATTAAAAGCCATAGTATATTCATCAAAAATGAACTTGTACGATTTGAATAATTTATTTCTTTACCAAAAGGCATCAGCATTAAGGAAGCAAACTTAAAGCACTGTACCCCAAATGGTATTCCTACTATGGTCACACATAAGATAAAGCCCGCAACCGCCCAACCAAATGCAAGTATTAGACCGCCAAATATTAGCCATAAAATATTACATATTGTTTTCACAGTAAGTGCCCTCCTTTGTTATAATTTTAAAGTTTGCGAAGTAATGTTTTTTAATTTTCAAAACCTTTATCAATAGCTTCAAATCTTTGTTTTACGTTATCCCATAACTGATTACAAATGTATTTAGTATCTTCGCTCGCAAATTTGGCACACCTAGCTTTTTCGAGTAATGTTCCTACTTTGTGCAGTAATTTGATTTTTTCTTTGCTTACCTTACAGTCTGAAATCTCATTATATTTATCTACAATTTTTGAAGCTATATCATAAGGTATTCCGAACGAACCTATAGTTCCTGATGTGAAACTAATGTATATTGGTGCTCCGGCAAATAAAGAATCAAAGTCTATTAAAGCAAAATTGTGCGTTTTTGGATTATATACTATATTCTGAGCTCTTATATCTGTGTGAACTAATGCACAAGTGTTCTCATCACTTTTATCACGATTTTCAAACTCTTTTATTAAACCTAACAGCATTCTTTTATCATCTTCATTTAAGGCATTTGCTTGATTTAAATATTCATATGTATCACTTAATTTAACTCTTTGAGAAGCAATAAGTACATCATCAACTGATAAATCTGTTTTATTTTCTTGGCGGTGAGAATGATTTAAAAATTCAGCCATACCATTTATTAAACTTTGAATATCGTCTTTACTATATTTTTCAATTTCATTAGGATCAAATCTTTCGCCTAAGTATTCTTCAATTACAAAATCATCGCCAAATTTAACGTAATTGGTGATTTTCAAATCACCTTTATAATCGTTATAGTATTTTTTTATTTTTTCGTCTGTATTTCTCTGATTTTGAACCCAACGCTGCGAATTTTCAGGATTGTTAGAAATTTTTAAAACAAATTCGTTTCCCTCTTTGTCCACAATTTTATAAGCAGTAGCAAAAGAGCCGCTCATACCTTTATTACTTACAAACTTATATTTATCGCCAATTTTTTCTTGATAGTACTTCATTTCCGATTCGCTTAAAGTGTTATTATTTTTGTCTTTTATAGTTTTGACCGATTGTGTTTTACTTTCACTTTGTGAAATAGAAGAATCTGCATTCCCCATAGCATAAGTATAAGTATTATTTATAAGTCCTGTAAATCCGGTGATTGCAAGAAGGCTTGTTGCCATAACTCTATTAAAATTACCTTTTCCTCCGGCAACTTCGCTAAGCATATCGTCATTAATTAAGCCGCTATCAACTTTTTGATATTCATTTAAAAATCTAAAAATATCTTTTGCTGTGATGAAAAAACCATTTTTTCTTGCGAGTGGAACGAGCTTGTCCTCGACAGTTTCAAGATTTAAATCATGAATATCCAAATCCTCCAAAATGTTTTTGTTTTCCTTTAAAAACTCAAAAAACAGTATTACTTTATACATGATAAATTCCTCCTCTTATAAATTCCTAAATACCAATAAATTTAAAAACTTCGTTTATAGGTTGGTTGATTGCTGAATGGTTAAGTCCCATAAGCGAAAGCGAAAATAAAATTATTCCTACAACAATCAATCCAATTGATATGTACACAAGCTTTCTGGTTTTAGAAACTTTTTTGTATGTGTTTTCCTCTGACTTTATTATTTTATCATTACTCATTTTGAATTTCTCCTTTTCTCTGAATGTTCTTTGATACTTTGATAAGTGTTTTTGCAAAAGCTCGACATCTTGCCAATCAGTTTAGCTGTTCCAATTGTTATAAGCATTGTAAATCCAGCACAAATCATAGATACTCCCAAAGCTGAAAGTGTACTAAGTAAACTTTGAGTTATAAATGATACTGCTATACCTAGTGCCATAACCGAGCCTATCCCTCCAAGAGCGATTAGTCCGAAAAGAATCAAGAATACTATTCCAATAAAAGTTAAAATTCCTACCGCAATTGGACTCCATATAGGAAATGAAAAAACTATAATTGCAAGCATAAACAAGTAGCCATGTTTTGTGAGGAGTGTGTCTATAAAATCAAAAACTTTTTCTACTGTCGTTCTTTGAGGAATACCTTCAGGCATTAATTTTTCTGCAATAGTTCTCGTACTTTCCATTTGTGAGGTAGCTTCTTCTTCACTCATTCCGCTTTCTATTCGGTCATCTATGATTTCACTATAATAACTTAGCGTTTTCACCCTTTCTTCTTCTGATAAAAAATTCAATTTACATTTAAGGTCATTTAAAAATTCTGATTTATTCAATTTTGTTCTCTCCTTCTATAAAATTATAAATTTTCATAACTTCTCCTTTGCTACTAAGAAAATCAGTTATACGTTTTTTACCTTCCTCGGTAATTTTGTAATACTTGCGTAATCTGGTGTTATACTCTCTGGTATAAGTCGTAAGATATCCTGAAGCCTCAAGCCTTTTTAGTATCGGGTAAAGTGTAGATTCAGAAATTTCTATATACTCCGATATATCCCCAATAAGCTTATAACCATATAAATCTTCGTTTCTAATTGCTGCAAGTACACAAATTTCTATAAAACCTTTTCTCAATTGTGCATCCACAAGCACACCTCCTTACTAATTATACTATATCACACATAGTATAGCTTGCCAAGTAGTATTTCGAAAATTTTATTTTTCTTTGAATTTGTAGTAAAATAGAAGATATTAGAATATTTAGGGAGGAAAGCTTATGAAAAATGATTTTAAATATAAAAATTGGGATTTACAAAACTATATTGAACTGGAAATAAAAGCAAAAAATTTAACAGAAAACGATCTCTAAAATGTTTCAGGAGGAATTATGAATAGAAAACTAGCAGCAAGCGTTCTTACAGGATTGTCGATTTTAACAGTATCAAGCAATTTTACGGAAACCACCGCAGCTACAACTTCACCAACAACAACTGTTCAAAATGAAATCAAAAATCAAGATGCTAATTTTGAAATAACTAAGGAGCAAGCCATAGAAGATATAGGTAGTGCCCAAAGAGAAAATTTGTGATATAATAAGAGGTATGAAGTGTGAAAGATGTAAAAACGAAAACAATCAAATAAAAGCAGGTAAAACCAAAGCGGGAAGCCAAAAGTATAAATGTAAAGTTTGCGGAAAAGTATACACGCCAAATCCAAAAGAAAGGAATTATAGTGAGGAAGTAAAAAAACAGGCAATAAAGTTGTATATGGAAGGGAACAGTGGAAGAGCGGTAGGAAGAATACTAGGAATAAGCAAAAATATATGTTTGTACTGGATAAAAAAATATGCGAAAAAAATACAGCCCAAAAATAGAGCAAACGAACGATTAAAAGTAATAGAAATGGATGAACTCTACAGTTTTGTGGAGAGAAAAAAACAGAATTT
>CAMEMA010000025.1 GCA_945926705.1 uncultured Clostridia bacterium | reverse complement strand
GCGTTTACCGAGCTCCGAACGTATTTTACCGGCAAATTTCGGAGCTTCTTTTTTCGAATCGGCAATAAAATAAACAACGCAACCCGGTTTTATTTTAGAACGCTCAGATAAAATTTCTCTTTTCTCGTTAGGAATAAATTTATTTATTGGGCCTGTAAATTCTCCATCTTCAGTAACCTTTATATATCCGAGCCCTTTCATTCCTATTTCCAAAGCATAATCATTCATTTTATCGAAAAATTTACGCGGTTGTGATGAACACCCATCAACAGTTATCGCTCTTACTGTTTTTCCTTCGAACGCCGCAAATCCCGAACCCTCAAAAATATCACTCACGTCCACTATTTTAAGTGGATTTCTAAGGTCAGGTTTATCGGTTCCGTAAGTCAACATTGCATCAGCGTAAGTTATACGTTGGAAAGGTTTAGGAGAAACTTTTTTATCTGAAAATTTTGTAAAAGTATCATACATTACATCTTCAGTAACAGCTAAAACGTCTTCTTGATTTGCAAAAGACATTTCATAATCCAATTGGTAAAATTCTCCGGGAGAACGGTCAGCTCGGGAGTCCTCGTCACGGAAACAAGGAGCTATTTGAAAGTATTTATCAAACCCCGAAACCATCAAAAGCTGCTTGAAAATCTGCGGAGCTTGGGGTAAAGCATAAAACTTTCCGTGATGTTTACGACTCGGAATAAGATAATCTCTGGCGCCTTCAGGTGATGAAGCCGATAGGATAGGCGTCTGAATTTCTGTAAATCCCATTTCATGCATTTTATTTCTTAAAAAATGCAATATTTCAGAACGAAGTTGTATCCTCGAGTGCAAATCCTTATTACGCAAATCAAGAAAACGATATTTTAGACGTAATTCTTCTTTGGTATCAGTGGAACTTGTAATTTCGAAAGGAAGTAATTCCCGAGATTTGCTTATCAATTTCAATTCTTCACATTTTATTTCCACAAAACCTGTTTTAAGTTTCGGATTAACGTTTTCTTCTGAACGCTCCAAAACTTTACCATATACGGAAATTACAGCTTCTTTTGAGATATTTTTAATCATTTTGTCATCATGTATAACAACTTGAACATTTCCGTAATGGTCTCTCAGGTCAACAAAAGTTATCCCTCCATGGTCACGGATGTTTTCAACCCATCCCGCAACTCGTATTTTTTCTCCGACATTTTCTTTTGTAACATTTCCACAGTACTGACTGCGATATTCATTTTCACGAATCATAAATAGGCCGGTCCTTTCAAATTTTATTTATAAAGTTAATATAAATATTTTTCAACACATTCGCAGATTATTATAACATCATCAGTTGTTATGTTTCAACCACGATATTTCGACAGACGCTTTTTACATATTATTTCAACCTATAGAAGTAATAATGTTATTATTTACAAATATGGTTATAAATTGTTGATTTCTTGTAATTTTTTGTTATAATATATTTAATAAGAGAAATTTTTAACAAACCTAAAACAAGAAGTTAAAAATTTATAGGAGGCAGTTTTATTTTATGGTTTTCAAAAACTCGGAAAAGGAAATATCATTAAGAAAATCGGGGATTTTAAAAAAAGTAATTAAAAACAGTATATTTCCAATTTCTACTATAGCATTATTTGGAATAACCGTATTTTACTGGAATAACCAGGATTACGGTCTGGCGCTTGAATATCACGGACAAACAGTCGCTACAATGTCTAATGATAAAGTATACGAACAAGCTAACCATATGATAATAGACCAGCTTCTTCCGGAAGATAAATCAAAAATCGGAACATACCCCGCACAAATCAAAATAACACCTGTAAATAAAGTAAATTGTTGTGAATCACCCTCTAAAATTAAAGATGAAATAATAAAACGGTCAAAAGAAATAATTACCGAAGGATACGGAATCTATATAAGCGACAAATTAATAGCTATCGGAAATGACAAAGACGAAATTGAAAATGCCATAAAAGAAATAATTAATGAAACTAAATCTCAAAACGAAGGATGCGAAGTAGAGTTAATCGAAAAATTAGACATCAAAAAAGGATTGTTTTCCAAAGAACACATAGAAAACATTGACAAAATAAAAAATATCTTAAAAGACGGAAAAATCCAATTCACAGAATATACAGTTTCAGAAAATGATACGATAGTCGGAATATCTGAAAAATTCGGAATTAGTACCGAAGAGCTTTTACAATCTAATGCAGAAAATAAAGATATAGCTGTCTGGGACAAGCTTAAAATAAAAAAAGTGGAAAAAATTTTAAACTTCAAAATTTTCAAAACAATAACCGAAGAAAAAGAAATCCCTTATTCCTCCGAAACAATTCAAGACCCTACTAAAGAGACGTCATTTAAGCAAATTACTCAGAAAGGTAAAAATGGTAAAGAGAAATTCACGTATAAAGTTGATTATGAAGACTCAAAAGAAATATCCAGGTCAGAACAAGAGCACATTATAGTAGAAGAGCCTATTACAGAGAAAGTTACTGTCGGAACAAAAAAGCCTCCCAGAAAAAGTGAATTCATATGGCCTGTACCTTTCACTAAAAAAATTACAAGTCCTTACGGAAAACGCGACGGCGGATTTCACAAAGGTATAGATATCGCACGTGCCGGAGTTGTTGGAACAGATATAGTTGCCTCTCAAGGAGGAAAAGTCATAGTTGCAAAAAACGGAAATTTAGGTTATGGAAATCACATAATAATAGACCACGGAAATGGAAAGAAAACAGTATATGGGCATTGCCAAAAACTCTTTGTAAGACAAGGTCAAGAAGTTTCACAAGGAAACGTGATAGCAACAGTCGGTTCCACAGGAGATTCCACAGGTCCTCACCTTCATTTTGAAATAAGAATAAATAATGTAGCCCAAGATCCTCAAAAATATTTATAAGCAAAAATTGCTCCGAACGATTATTTATATCGCTCGGAAGTTTTTTATTTCTTTACTTTTTTCCTAAGATTTTGTCTATATAATCTTTGTCCGTTTCTAATTTTTTGCTAAGTTCCTTTAAATACTTAGTAGAATCCGTGTCTTTTAATTCATGTTTCTCAAGAGCTTTATCGTTGGCTGGGACTGTTATGCTTAATTCTTCCAAAACTTTTTCCAAAGTTTTTCCGGAACCTTCCCTCTCTAATGCTGATAGCCCACTTGGAATGAAGAAACGCGATACAAGATGACTGGGATCATCTTTCAAATTATTACGAAAAAGACTTCCTAATCCTTTTTTCTTGGATCTTCTTCATATATTTTTTTGGAAAGACTGATACATATTTCCTTACTATCATTTGATTTATATTTTTTAATCCAAAAACAGACGTCCTTTAAGCAAGTTACTCAGAAAGGTAAAATGGTTCACGTATAAAGTTGATTATGAAGACTCAAAAGAAATATCTAAGGCAGAAAAAGAACACATTATAGTAGAAGAACCTATTTATTCTATATGTTTTTTACTTCCATAATTCTTTTTCCAAATATTTTTTATAATCATTCATGTTTCTTACTCTATATTTATCAACACTTTTATCATCTAGTTGCAAGTTTATCAATTTTTCATCCGATTTATTTCCATTACAGTAAAATATAAATTCTATCAATGTTAATAAAATTCTGTCATGAATTTTTTTATCAAAAGATGCATCAGTTAAAGCCTTTTTCCAATTTAAATAATCCTCTTCAAATGTAAATATATTTTGCCTACATTTTACTAAATTTTCAACATAATCTATAAATCTACTAGCACTGGGTAGCAATAAATTATAATCATCACGGGCAAAAAATTTAAATATTTTATTTTTTTTATCAATATAATTTTCACTATCAATAGAATATAAACAATCTCGTAAAAGATAGTCATCCATGTGTACACCATTATTTTTTTCCAAATAATCACTAATATTTTTTGTTACTTCTTTGGATATTTGCATACAATCCTGATAACCCATTTTAGGAAATATGTTTTTATAATCGCTATTATGTTTTGATGCAGATTTGCTTTCAATAAAAACATTAATCCTTATTTCACCTTTCCGTGTAATATCCGATACTATATACGAGTTAAAATTGTAAGGTTTTTTAGTGTAATCTTTTTTGTCTTCAACCATCATTGAAAAACTATATTCTTTACTTCTTTCAGAATGGAAAATCCTTTCTTGAACGTTATCATCTAAAGCATGTTCAATCTCACAAGTAAGAGACATTACATCTACTTTGCTCTGTACAACACTTGCAAAATCATTTGAATTTTGAAAAGCTTTAGCAATGCCGGCCATTAAGTCATTTTTGTACCTAATTTCAAATTTCTTTTTATCTGATGTTCCACCAAAGGTACACATTATCTTTTTTGATTCTCCCATATAAAATTCCTCCTAATTCAATAAAATTAGTATATCATAATATATATTTAGATATATATCATAATATATAACGTGTGTCAATAATAATTTTAAAAATATTTTACATTTATTATTATAATATAAAAACTCCCCCCAAGAAACGTAGAAAAATGTTCAAGGTAAGTATACTAATTTTAATATCTAATTTTATTAAACATTTGTATTTTTTATCTTTTAGTTTATTTTTTCTAATTCCATTCCGTAATTTTTACATTCTATATGAATTTCTTTAGATTTTAATTTTTGACATCTAAAAAATGATTTTATCGTGCTTTCTGAAATATAAAGGGCAGAAGCTATTTCCTTATAACTTCTGCCTTGGTTTTTTAACCTTATTAGTTTATATTTTTAAACTTAGTCCATTGCCTACCACACCTTCTAATTTATATTAAGTGTTTTCAAAATATCGTGAACATAGTTGCTGCCTCGTGCAAAAAATATTCCTGTTAAAACACAGCCCACATATGGGATTTCGCTTTCAATACTCGCCAATTTTAATAGGTCCATCTTATACGCTACTGCTATAAATATTCCCAAAATTAGACTGAGAATCATTTGATAATGTGGCTCTCCGAGTACAAAAAAGTTGTTTATATATGTAATGATTCCTTCGAGAACTACACAAACCATCATCATCTTTGAAACTTCTTTATTCATAAATGAGTCTCCTTTATTTCGGTATTTTGAGCGTTTGATTTAAACAAAATATTTACCAGTTGCTTGAATTTTAAAATATTTAATTATATTATTTGTTTGATAAACATAAAACAAAAAAGGAGTGTGGTTATTTTGAAGAAAAGAGATTTGCTATATTTTTGGGTATTTATAGTTTCGTACATGGTTTTAAATTTTTGTTTGGCGCATATACCAGGCATTACGTTTAATTCGTATGTTGAAGGTCACGTAACTATTGGAACGTACCATATTTTAAGATTGGCAGAAATTGTTGTTGTAACTGCTATTTGCTTTTTTAAACAATTTCGGAGTTTTGTTAAACCATTAATGTATTTCAATATTTGTCTTATAGTTTCTTGGATTGTGGATATTTTTATACACTTTGTTCTTCGTGATGAATCAATAAGCATAATGTTCGTAACACTTGCTATGATTATTACAATTATGTGTATATTAAGTTATATCGCTGAGGGTATTTCTCGCGTGCTAAATAAAATAGAGTTTTATAAAAAGTATAAACCATATATTTTTATGGCCACGTTTATTTTATTTTACTTAATGTTCTTTGCACTCAATTTGTTTATGCCTCTTGAGTTTGGCATACTTAGCAGAAATCAATCTTATACCGGCAGAATGTGGATGATAGCAAATCTTTCGCTAATAGTGATAGCAACATATTATATATTCAAAACAAAACATTTTAATTGGGCGGATTTGGCTGTTTCACTAATATTTGGCATTGTTCCTTTTGTACTTGAACACAATCCGATAGCATTGATTGAAAATATGTTTTGTTATTACGCAGCTTGCAGTATTTTCAGAAAGTGTTCATACGATAAAAAAGTATTTAATTTTAATTTTAACAATACCTTAAAATCTTTTGGGTTTGGTATACTTTTTGGTATACCGCTGGCAATCGTAAATATTATAATTGATGGAACACACGGCTTTTTAGACCCTCAAGTTTGGAATCTATCAAATATTTGGAACGCTTTGCTCAATTCCAGCGGTGCAATGTCTGAAGAAATTACATATCACTTTTTGCCCTTGGCGATGGTGGTATATTGGTTTGGAAGTAAAATTCCCAAAAGCTATAAAACGCAAGTACCCATCTATATATTCTTAATATTGCCACACGCAATGAACCATATTGCAACCGATTTTGCTTTAAATCCCACAATGGCCATTTTAGATTGTATAAAAGAAGCTGTTATATTCGGAATACCATTCATATGGCTCATGAAAAACAAGGGTATACAGTCCAACAGCATGGCACACACGATCGTTGTATTACTCTATCGTATATGTGGTAACAGGTATGTAGTTTAGGATAGTATCTTCTATTTATTTCGGTATTTTCAAAACCTGATTTGGATAGATTGTATCTGAATTTAAAGCATTTAAAGCTTTTATTTCTTTATATTTCCCGCCACTACCAAGATAACGCTGTGCAATTGTCCAAAGGGTATCACCTTTCTTAACTGTATATGTGAAATAGTTTGTACTTGCTGAATTATCTGTTTTGCTAAACCCATTTAAGCCTTTATTTCTCATGATTTCGGGATAGTTCTTATAAGATATATCAAGGTCAACATTTCCGCTTATTCCGTTTATTGTACCTTTATCGGACTTTTGCCATATACCGCACGAAACAGATGGGACACCGACATCCCAATGTGCAAGCCAAAGGTCATATTTTGATAGCAATTCATCTTTGTAAAGATAGTTATTAAGCCAGCCCCAATTGCAATAAAACATAGCATAATATCCGGCTTTTTCAATTTCCGAACAAAATGCTTTTACAATATCTGTTCTTTGGCGATTGCTAAGTGATAACATTGTCCTATCCTCAATATCAAAAACAATCGGGTATTCAAACTGCATTCCCTTTATATTTTCAAGACAAAATTCGGCTTCACGTTTGGCAACATCAACCGAATCCGCATAAGAATAATGATACGAACCTATGGGAATTTCCACAGCTTTTGCGCCTTCATAATTTTCTTTAAATCTTTTGTCAATTTGATTGAAAGATTTCTTTCCCCATCCTTCACGAATTATTGCGAATTCTGTTCCGTCCTTTTTCACTTCATTCCAATTAATTGAGCCTTGCCATTTTGATATGTCTATTCCTTTAAACATAAATAATCCCTCCTCATTAATTCATTTTGAAAATCTGATTTTTTGACGTTTTTTAGGCAAATATTAATCTATTTGCTTGAACCATATAACAAGTGATATACGCGGCTTGTGAAGCGTACTTGTTAATGATTTATCACCTTGTAAATATTTAACTGACGCGTGACTGTTACGGAAGCTTGATTATTATATATCGCAGTATTTACAGAACACAATTTTCTGCTTAAATCTCTTCCCCCACCGCCATAATTACCGTATGAAAAATGATGAGCACCTGTTCCATTTTCATTCCTCTCACCTCAAGCGCATCTATACAACCAATTGATTCTAAAACTGTATCGGCGGCTTTTACTTCCGCCTGTCTTTTCCGGTGTTTTAAAGTATTCTGCGCTGAAGCTTTACCGATTGCAGTATCTTTTACGCTTTGATTTTAATTAACAGTTATAAATTAGTTAAATCGTATCACGAATTTATTCATATTGTTATTAATATTATTGATTGGCATGTACACACATATATACTAAAATTTATTTTAAAAATTAAAAAATTTAACTAATTTTTAATAATTCAAAATAATTTTAAGGATATGTTATTATGGAAAACGGTGATTTAAATACAGTAAAAGACAATAAAATAATATTTTATGAGCTAATCCAAAACACAGAAAAGGAATTCAGATTTTCTTTTAAACCTGATACTTTAAATAAAATATATGATAAGTTTGTTGCTAATTCAGAACGTATAATTCAGCCAATCGAAATAAGCTATGCAAAGCATAAAAAAGAAATCGAGGAAGCAAAACGCCTAATTAAGGAAATTGGTTCTATAGAAGAAATATTAACAGATGTAACAAAACGACGTGATGATGTGATTCAAAACTTTCATAAATGATATAATTTGTGTATAGGTTAGGTTGACAAATTGTAAATAAAATATTATAATTATATTGTAAATCAATTATTTAAGGAGTATTTGGTTATGTCAAATTTAAAATCTAATTTTTTTAATAAGTATTTGTCCGTGTTACTTTCAGCCGTCATTACCGGTCCGGCATTATTTCAGCCGGTACATTGCATCGATAAAAAACTTAATTATGTAATTATAAAAAACAAGAAAGATAATCCAAGTATAATGTCAAAAATTAAGAAATGGTGTAATAAACACTATGTTGTAAGTGGAGTTGTTGGAATTAGCATTTTAAATTTAGCACTTATAGGTACAAAAAACTGGTCTACAAAAAATTGTATGGTATTTTGTAAACTTTTTGAGTCTGAACTACAAAAGTTGATCGACCATAAAGATTATTCCTTAGACGGAATTAATTTTCTTTGGAAAATCTATAATGAGCACCATGATAAAATGAAAAGAGAATTAGCAGATGATAAAACAGCTTTTTTAAATAATTTGTGTAAAAATCTGCTAAGGACATATGGACTTAAATTTAGACAACAACATAATAACGAAATATTTGAAGAAAAAGTTCAACGATTACACAACTATTTAAAAGATTTATACCCAACAAAGCAATTCCAATATTCAACCAATTAGTTTTTGTAGAATAATACTCTCTCAGAACAAGGTTTATTTTATAAATTAGTTTCTGTTACTGTCAGTATATTGCTTAAATAATGACGTTTGAGCAGTTATTTAAGACTTTTTGCACTTTTTGATTTACCGTAATGATATATTTCGTGAGTATTACTTATTGAAAAAGTGCTTGATGCCCCTAAATTATTACCTCATGTATTAAATGTGTTATAATATCAAATATAAAATTCAAATCAAGAAGGAAGATTTAATTTATGCAAAAAATGTACATGACGCACCCCGTTTTTCCTACACCAAACATCAAAAAAACTGCCGAATTTTACGTTCAAAAATTAGGATTTAACGCAGTTGAGTATCTAAACTCCAAAGAACCCCATATATGTATATATAAAGACGATATTGAAATAATTCTTACGGATTCACAAGGCAAAAAGATTATTCCAAATCATGAATTATATGGATACGGATATGATGTCTATATAATCGTAGACAATCAAGAAGAGTTACAAAAAGAATTTGATAGCAAGGGGCTTAAAGTTGTAAGAAGGCTTTCTGTAACAGACTATAATAATAAAGAACTAGTTTTGGAGGATATAGACGGTAGATGGATTGGATTTGGTGTAAAGCTTGATACGGAAAATTGGGCAAATTTTAATAATACAAAATATATGTCTCTAAATAAAAATTCTTAAAATAGTACCTTGGGGGTGCTATTTTATTTGTGTATAGAAAACCACGCGATAGTCGCGTGGTTCAGTAAAGCTTAAGCGATG
>CAMEMA010000024.1 GCA_945926705.1 uncultured Clostridia bacterium | reverse complement strand
CACTTTTATGCCCTTATAGGGCTTTTTCATACCACGTCTTTTAGGCGTGGTTATAATTTGATATTAACTTGCAGATTTCAATTGAAGCCGTAATTTGTCACTTATCATAGCTATGAATTCAGAATTTGTGGGTTTACCTCTCGAATTATGAATTGTGTACCCGAAATAAGAGTTGAGGACATCTATATCTCCTCGATCCCAAGCTACTTCTATGGCATGACGAATGGCGCGCTCTACTCTTGACGGCGTAGTTTCGAAATTTTTAGCAACGCTTGGATAAAGTTGTTTCGTTACAGAATTTATTATGTCCGGATTATCAATAGACATCATTATAGAGCTTCTTAGATAATGATAACCTTTTATATGAGCCGGTACCCCTATCTGATGAAGTATTTGTGTTATTTTTATTTCTATGTTGGAAGTATTGGAAATATGTATAGGATAATTATTTTGTTGAGATGAGTTTCCTGCAAGAGAACTTCTGTAGGTTATGTGAAGTATTTTTTCTATGATATCGGAGTAATTTAAAGGTTTCAACAAGAAATATGAAGCTCCCGCAGACATAACTTCGCGTTCAAGTGTCGGACGTCCAAAATTAGAAGCAACCATGAATGTCGGCATTTCAATTCGGCGATTTTTACGAATAGTGGTTATTATTCCTATTGCATCAATTCGAGGCATAAACAAATCCATAATAACAATGTCCGGACATGAATTTTCGATTATTTCGATTATTTTAAATCCGTCTTTGGGCAAAAATGACAGTTCCATTGAATAGTGTTTAAACATCTCTAAAGCCTCTCTGTCTAGCTCCGCACAGTCCTCTGAAATAAGAACTTTTAACCTATTTTCCATGTTTTTTCCTCCTGTAAATATATCTTATGATATTAATATTTACATATATTACCAAATATGTCAATAGTTTTCAAACAAATAAATAATATTCAGTTGATTTGTCAAATTGAAGCAAATTTAGGCTTCCTTTTTGTATTCGCCATCAAAAAGTCTGTTGGAATTTGTCAGCATTGTTTCCGCAAAAATTGCATATCCTTTTAAAGGGTTATTTATGAATACATGAGTCACAGCGCCGACTAGCATGCCATTTTGTATTATAGGACTTCCGCTCATACCTTGAACTATACCGCCGGTTTTTTCGATAAGAATAGGGTCAGTAACTGTTATTTTTATATTTTTTGTAGGGCAGTTTGTGTTGTAATTTATAGAATCTATATTTATGTCATAGAAGCAGGGTTTAGTTCCGTCGAGAGTTGTAATTATTTTGGCCGGGCCTTTTTTAACATGCTGTTTCATTCCTATATCTACAGACTCCATAGTATTATCAAAATCTTTAATTTTTCCGTATAATCCGATATCATTGTTGTCGTAAAGAGTTCCTATAGTCTTTGAATTGATAAAATGTCCTTTAAGTTCACCCGGAAATCCTATGTGTCCCTTTTTAACACTTGATATTGATGCTTTAACAATTTCCCCTTTTGCTACCGGAAGCATTTTTCCGGTATCCACGTCACATATGCCATGCCCTAGACCGGCAAATGTTTTGATTGTTGGGTCTATGAATGTTAGAGTACCTATTCCTGCAGAACTGTCACGAACCCAAATTCCCGCACGATATTTATCGTCGTCACAAGACTTTAGAGGTTTTAACGAAGTTTCAAAATTTTGTTCATTTCTCGTAATTGATATATTAATATTTTCTCCTTGAGAATTTTGCAAAATCTCTTCTAAATCTTCATTGCTATATATATTTTTATTATTAATTTTTGTTATAATGTCTCCTTTTTGCAGTCCTGAAATTTTTGCAGGAGAATATAATCCTTTGTTTGTTACAACATCTGAAATTTCTATAATCATTACTCCTTGAGTATAAATTTTAACTCCAAATGGAGTTCCGCATGGTATGACGTTTCTTTTCGGTATTACATTAACTTGAACTGTTTTAATAGGGATAATGTTTAGAAGTTTTAATTTTGCAGGGTAATTAGTTTTATAGTTTTGTACTGACCTATTTTCCGAAACATTTAAATTTGTAGGTGAGACCTTACTTGAAACACAAACTGAAAATGGAAATATATTTAAAAACAGATCATCATCTTCCAAAACATTAAAAGTTTCAGGAAGTACTGTATTGTAATACCCTATTATCATGATTATTGTAAACATTAAAGTGAGAATAATTGAACTGACGTATTTAATTACTTTTTTCAACAAAATTCGCCTCCTCATTTTAAAAACACTTAACTTTATATGGGAATAATATGATGAAAACAGGTGAGAGACAGTGATTTAAAATCTATGAAATAAAAATTTGTAAAAATAAGGAATATTATGTTTAAAAGTGGTGCGTTATTTATTATTTGCATTTTGATGAAATTTCACAAAAGAAAATGTTGGTTAATTAAGTGACAATTTTTAATTTTTATATTAGAATGTATTTGAAACTTAAAATGATATAAATTCGGGAGTGAATTTTTTGGAAAAAAATTATTTTGAAATGTTGTGTGAAATTATCTCTGAAAATGAAAAGATGAAAAAATTTAAAGCGTTGCAGAAAAATAAAAATGAGTTCAATTTTGTTAATAACTCTCAAAGTTATGATATTGTATATGATGAATCCAAAAAACTGGTATTATTAAATTTTGTTTGCGGCGAAAAAATAACTGAACTGTCGTCATGGCTTTTTGATGTAGAGTCTTTGACTCGCAAAGATATCAATTTAATTGCTGAAGATTTCATTGAAACTATGTCGGGTAAAAATAAAAAATATACTAAACAGAGTAAAAAAAGTACAAAATCATCCGACGAAAGCAATATTACCGGTATTTTTTTTGCAAATAGAATGGTAAATATTTTCCCGGATTTGAAATTAGAAATTCAAAAAGAAAAAGATTTTTATGAGAGATTTCGTTCGGCAAGTTTTGCATGCGAAAATATTCTTCCTAAAATTCAGAAATTTGCGGAGAATCCATCGGAAAAAAATAAGTTTGTAAAACTCGGAAAGCTTCTCAGTGAGATGTATGAAAACGGTACACTCGATGTCAGAAGTATAATAACGATGGGTATACTCAATTCAATATCGGGCGAAAAAGAAACACAAAATTTAAAAAAAGTCCTTACACCGGAACTCAATAAAGCGTGGGATGCGGCTTTAAAATATAAGGGTAAAAAAGTTAATCCGGAAAAATCAAAGAGTAAAAAATCGTTACTTTCCAAAGCGTTGGATATGCAACAACAAAGTAAATAAAAATGGCCCTTGTCTTTGTATAAAATTTACGAAGATTAGGGCTTTTATCATACTTATAAAAAAATATTCATAATTATTTTTTGTAATAAAATTTTAAGATGTTAAAATTAGGAGAGTAATTATGAAAAAAATCGTGCATAAAATTTCAACATTTTTAGATAGATATGAAATAATAAGTTTTGGAAAAAATAATAGAATTTTAATTTTTTTAATTTTATGTATGATTTCCGGAATGATAATAGGTTCTGTTTCTTTAGGCACTATAAATATGGAACTCATGCACAAATTAGATTTTCTCTTTTTGAATGATTTTAAAGAAAGAGTCCGAAGTAGCGGATTGGATATATTTATTTCCTCATTTTCATCTGTGGTAATTTTTGCGCTGGTGATAGAAATGTGTGCGCTTTCTTTTTGGGGAAGTCTTGTTATTCCTTTGATAAATTTTTTCAGAGGACTGGGATTGGGCATTGCTTCCGGATATCTCTATTTAATTTATGGACTTAAAGGTATTGCTTTTTATATTTTAATTTTATTGCCGGGTATATTTATTTCATCAATAGGACTTATTCTGTTTTCATCTGAAAGTATTAAGTTTTCCTTAAAGTTTGCCAAAATAATTTTACCCAAAGGAAATTCAGAATCCCTTTGGGAAGAATTGAAAAAACATATGCACAGTTCTGGCTACGCTATTTTAATTTTATTGATTTCGTCTGTGATTGATATGGGATTTATGGCCATGTTTTCGCGTTTTTTTGAGTTTTAATTCATCATATTCTCGTAAAAATCTTTTATAAACCATATTTTTTCTTCAGGAAGGATAAATTGTTTTTTATTTAGGTAACTCAAAATTCCAGTATCATTTTGGAAATCAAATTCAAGTTTGTAGGAGCACAAAGCTTGATATTTATATCCTAATCTTCGATTTACTGAATTTTTTCCATATTTTCCATCTCCCAATAAAGGATGGCCTATTGAAGACAAGTGAGCACGTATCTGATGTGTTCGTCCGGTTAATAATTCCACTTCCAGAAGACTAAAATCCTTACCTGTTTCTAGAGATTTATACTTAGTTAATATTGTTTTAGAAAGATTATTTCGTACGTTTTTGTTTTTTACATAAACCTTATTTAAGTCACAATTTTTTTCAAGTATTCCTTTTAAAATGTCACTCTTTTTTTGAAATTTCCCACATGCTATACATATATAACTTTTATGAATTTCTCTGTTCTTCATTTTTTCATTTAAAATTCTTAAGGATTCTGAATTTTTTGCGGCAATTACCATTCCGCAAGTATTTCTGTCGATTCTATTTACCAAAGAGGGAGCAAATGTATTTTCCTCAGAAGGATTATATTCATTTTTTTCATATAGATAATTTTTAATTCTATTTATTAAACAGTCTGTTTGAAAATTTTTGTCCGGATGAACAATTAACCCTGCTTTCTTATTTACTATAATTATATTTTCGTCTTCATATACTATATCTAAATTTGAAGGAGCGTTTTTAAAATCATCACTATATGACTCTTCTTCAAAAAATTCGTCATTAATATAAAGGCTGACTACGTCGTTTTCTTTTAATTTGTATGATGGATTTGATTTTTTTTCGTTAACTTTTATTCTTTTTTTTCTTATGTATTTATATATCAGCGCTTGTGGTATTTTAGGATATGATTTGGATATAAACTTATCCAAGCGATTAGAAGAATCATTTTTATTTATATTTATTTGTTTCATTTTTAATTCACTGCCTGTAAAAATCATTTGAAATTTAAGTTAAAATATGATAAAATAATATGAGATAAATAATTAATCAGAAAAATTGAGAGGAGAATAAAAAATTGCACGATGGTCATAGGTCAAGAATAAGAAAGAAATTTATATTAAATGGATTAGATAATTTTGAAGATCATGAAATATTGGAATTAGCTTTATTTTACGCTATTCCCCGAAAAAATACAAATGTAATAGCACATGAGTTATTAGAAAAGTTCGGTACTGTCGACGCAATCTTTGACGCTCCTTTAAATATGCTCAAAGAAATTGAAGGAATCGGAGAATCAGCTGCAATATTTATAAAAATGATTTCGGGCTTAGCAAGGGTATATATGGAAAGAAAGTTCAAAAGTAATGAAAAAGCTCCGGATATGTCAGATATTAATAATAAAATAACATTAAAATTTATCGGCAGAATGGAAGAGCTTGTTGTTTTAGTTCTTTTAGATGCTAAAGGGAAAGTTATATATGATGGAGTTGTAAACAAGGGTACCGTAAACGCCGTAGATATTTATGCCAGAAAAATTATAGAATTAATTGTACTTTATAATGCAAGTTCAGTAATACTTGCTCACAATCACCCTAGTGGATTTGCCGTTCCTTCTGTAGAAGATGTTGAATCGACCGCCAAACTTAATAAAGTTTTATGCAGCATGAATGTAAATCTTCTTGACCACATAATTGTTGCCGATGGTGATTATGTGTCTTTGCGGGAATGCGGAATAAAAGATGTTTTTGAATAAAAATAGATTATAAAAAATCTCTCATTTTTTAGATGAGAGGAACATTTTTAATTAATTTCCAAAAACATGAAAATACAGCAACATATTTACCGCTATTACCATTATAAAAAAGCCCACAGAAATGACTCTTGTCCATCTTTCAAGAAAAGCATCTATAGAACGTGATTTATTTTTGGAAAGGAACGTTTCCGAACCTGAACCTGTAATCGAACCTAAACTTTTTTGCTGACCTTCTTGAAACAAAACAACTGCTATTACACCTATCGCAAACAATATTAACATTATTCCCAAAACAATTTCTAAACTACTCATTTTGAAACACCTCTCACAAATTATAATTTAAAATTTTGCTCGGATGAGGCCCTTTCTAACCAAATATTGGCAATGTCCAGAGCCGGATAAAGTCCGTTTTTTTGGCTGATTTTTACTATTTTTTTCGAATTTTCATTTTCAATGGATGTGTCTATCATTTCGACGTTTACCAAAGTTGATATATCTAAGTTCAAAATTTTCCTAGTTTCTAATGATTCAATTTTTACAACATAAGGGTCGTTCATACTTCCATAGTAAAGAACACTTCCGCATCTGACCAGTGGTTTACCTTTGTATTTAAAAAATGGTACGCTTTTTTTTGTATCGTTCATAAGTACTCCCTAAATTTATTTAGTCTACGACTATTAATGTTACCATGATAATTTTTAATTTTCAACACTTTAGTATGAATTTCATTAAAAATTTTTTTAAAACCTAATTTCAACAATATATATTTCTTGACATATGGATTTATTCCGTAATAGAATTAAGTGAGATTTTTATCTTACATAGAGAAGAATAAATTTTATTTAATGGTACTTTTAGTGTTAAAATTAAGTTTTTAAGCGAATAAAATATAATATTATGATGAATTATTTTAACGATAGAATTGTTTTAGTCGATAAATTACGGATATATGTATATAAGACCGTACCTTAAATTATTAGTTTTAACTTTTAAAGTATACTACTATTAGGAGGTTGTAATACACTTGGACTTAAAAATGTTAATAATACTGGTTTTGTGTTCGGTAACAGCTTTTATACTTGGGTTTGTTTTTAGAAAACTTAAAGCGGAAAAGGCAATTTCTTCAGCTGAGGAAGAAGCCGAGAAAATAATATTAAATGCCCAAGAACTTGCCGAAACAAGAAAAAAAGAGGTAGTTCTTGAAGGTAAAGAAGAAGTTCACAAGTTTAGAAATGAAACAGAAAAAGAATTATCTGAGCGACGGAAAGATCTTCAGCGCCAAGAAAGAAGAGTGCTTCAGAAAGAAGAAAATCTTGATAAAAAAGTTGAGAGTCTCGAAACCAGAGAATCATCACTGGAAAAAAAATCTAAGGAAATAAGCGATAAGTATGAAGAAGTTGAAATTCTCAAAAAAAATCAATTTGATATGCTTGAAAAAATTTCTGGATTTTCAGTAACACAGGCAAAAAATTTCCTTATGGAAAGTCTTCAAGATGAATTAACTCATGAAAAAGCTCTTAAAATAACTATGTTTGAGCAACAATTAAGAGAAGACTGTGAGAAAAAGGCTCAAGATATTTTGTCTATAGCTTTGCAAAGATGTGCGTCAGACCATATCTCAGAGGCCGTTATTTCTGTTGTCCCCCTTCCAAATGATGACATGAAAGGAAGGATAATAGGTCGGGAGGGTAGAAATATTCGTTCAATCGAAAATCTTACAGGTGTAGATTTAATAATTGATGATACACCGGAAACAATTACTCTTTCAGCATTTGATCCCGTTAGAAGAGAAGTAGCTCGTGTAGCTCTGGAAAGGCTTATTGCCGACGGACGTATTCATCCGGCCAAAATAGAAGAAATGGTTGATAAAGCACGTAAAGACGTAGAAAAAGAAATAAAAGAAGAAGGTCAGCGTGCATTAATTGAGGTTGGAGTTAACGGAGTTCATTCTGAAATCATACGTTTACTCGGAAAACTTAAATATAGAACTAGTTATGGACAAAATGTTTTGAACCATTCCATTGAAGTTGCAAATCTTTGCGGGATAATAGCTTCGGAATTGGGACTTGACTCATCACTGGCTAAGAGAATAGGGTTACTACACGACATAGGTAAAGCTTTAGACCATGAAGTAGAAGGTTCACATATTGAACTTGGTGTAAATGTTGCAAAAAAATATAAAGAAAATGAAGATGTTATTCATGCAATACACTCTCATCATGGTGATATAGAACCCAAAACACCGTATGCTTTTATTCTTCAAGCTGCGGATACTGCTTCTGCTGCCCGTCCCGGAGCAAGGCGCGAAAATCTTGAAAATTATATTAAACGTTTGGAAAAACTTGAAAACCTTGTTTCTTCTTTTGGAGGAGTTCGTGGATGTTATGCCATTCAGGCAGGACGGGAAGTACGAGTTATGATAAAACCTGAGCTTGTAAATGACGAACATATGATTCCGCTCGCAAGAAGTATTTGCAAGAAAATAGAGTCCGAACTCGACTATCCCGGTCAGATAAAAGTTAATATAATAAGGGAAAGTCGCGCTGTAGACTTTGCAAAATAAATATTCAAGTGGTGAATTTAGATGAGAGTTTTGGCTATCGGAGATATCGTCGGAAGAGGTGGAACTGAGTTTTTAAGATTTAAATTAAAAAAGATTAAACTTAAAAATAATATAGATCTGACTATTGCAAACGGTGAAAATTCTGCTGAGGGTAATGGTATACTGCCTGATTCTGCACGGAAAATATTTGAATCCGGAGTAGATGTAATTACAAATGGAAATCATACATTCAGGCGGAAAGAAATTTTTACATTTTTGAATGAAAACGAAAGAATAATAAGACCGTATAATTACCCTTCAGATAAAACTCCCGGGAGAGGAATTTGTAAAATTAACGTGAAGGGAATTAATGTAGCGGTTATAAATCTTTTGGGTGTTTCCTATCTCGAATGTGTTAAACTTCCTCTTGATTCCCTTGAAGAAGCTTTGGAAGAATCTTCTGATTGTCCGATAAAAATAGTAGATTTCCATGCGGAAGCTACTGCCGAAAAGAGAGCATTTGGTTATTACTCTGATGGACGAATTTCCGCAGTCTTTGGTACGCACACTCACGTTCAAACATCTGATGAAGAAATATTGCCCAACGGAACAGGATATATCACAGATGTAGGTATGACCGGAGCCATTAACTCTGTTTTAGGAGTAAAAAAAGAATTGTCCATAAAAAGGATGAAAGATAAAATGCCGGTGCGTTTTGAAAATGCGTCAGGTCCCTATAAGATAGAATGTGTGGTATTTGAAATTGATGAAACTACATTCAAGACAAAGTCTGTTGAACGGCTTAGAATAATATAGGAATAGGTTTATGGTTTCTATACATATTAATCCTTAGTTAATAATTAAGTTATGAAAAGTCATTTAAAAATTTAAGCCAGAAAATAAAAAACAAAAGTTTTTGAGGAGCTGTGTTCAATTGATAAACGGTTTATGCTTAAAAAATGCCATTATTTCCGGAGCCAATAATATATTAAAACATAAAAATCATGTTAATGAACTCAATATTTTCCCCGTCCCGGATGGCGATACCGGGACTAATATGTCCATGACAATTTCTTCTGCGGTAGAAGCTTTAAAAAAAGTAAGTGAAGACGCTTCGGTCGGAGAAGTTGTCAGCTCTTTTGTACCTGCATTATTGAGAGGAGCCAGAGGAAATTCGGGAGTTATTCTTTCAATTCTTTTTAGAGGATTTTCTCAACTTTTTTCACAATGTAATTCTGAAATTAATGGGTGTGATCTAGCAAACGCTCTGAATATTGGAGTAAAAGCTGCTTATGGAGCGGTAACAAAACCTACTGAAGGGACTATGCTTACTGTTGCACGAATTGCTTCTGAAAAGGCTCAAAGAGCTTCCAAAATAAACAATGATGCTGTGTATGTCTGGTCTGAAATTTGCGCAGGAGCGCAAGAAGCTCTCAAA
>CAMEMA010000023.1 GCA_945926705.1 uncultured Clostridia bacterium | reverse complement strand
CCTAGGGTGACCTATACCCAAATTAGATGAAATTTTAGGTTTGCCGGCAAGTAAATCTTCCAAAATTTTAAGTCTTCCTTGTTTTTTCTCAACTTTAATTTTATTGTCAGTATAAAAAGCTATTCCAGAAGAATCATAGCCTCGATACTCAAGTTTTTCGAGCCCTTGAAGTAAAAATGGAATGGCTTCGTTTTTACCTATGTAACCAACTATTCCGCACATAATCAAAACTCCTTAAATATATTATCTGTAAATAATATTATCCCTTGATGGTCCGTTAGAAATTATTTTTATTGGTATGCCTATATATTTTTCGGCAAATTCTATATACTCTTTGCATTCCTTAGGTAAGTCTTCATATTTTCTAACACCGGAAATATCACACTTCCATCCGGGAAGTATGGTATAAACCGGTTTTGCGTCTTTCAGTTTGTAGGAAGCAGGGAAATTTTGTGTTATTTTCCCGTCTATTTCATATCCTGTACAAATTTTTATTTCGTCTAAATATCCCAATGCATCTAAAACAGTAAAAGCTATGCTTGTTGCGCCTTGAACTCTGCATCCGTAACGCGAAGCTACTAAATCTAGCCATCCCATTCTTCTTGGTCTTCCGGTAGTCGCACCATATTCTCCGCAATCTCCGCCTTTGCTTCTAAGTTCGTCAGCCTCTTTTCCGAATATTTCACTTACAAATTCTCCTGCTCCTACGGCACTGGAGTATGCTTTTACTACTGTAATTATTTCCTTTATTTCATAGGGAGGAACTCCTGCTCCAACACATCCGTAACCGGCGATTGTGTTAGAAGATGTAACCATAGGATATATTCCGAAGTCGGTATCTTTTAAAGCTCCAAGCTGACCTTCGAGAAGTATATTTTTGCCGCATTGAACTGCATCATGCATAAACTTAAATGTATCTGTTACGAAAGGTTCTAAAACTTTTTTATAATGTATCAATTTTGCGAGAATATCATCAACATTCAATTCAGGTTTGTTGTAAAGATATTTCAAAATTACATTTTTGATAGACAAAGCATTTTCTACGCGTTCTCTGAGATTTTGTTCATCTCCAAAAAGTTGACCAACTTGAATTCCTATTTTTGCAAACTTGTCGGAATAAAACGGAGCTATTCCGGATTTTGTTGACCCGAACTTTTTGGAAAATAATCTTTCTTCTTCATAAATATCGAAAAGTTTATGATATGGCATAACTATTTGAGTTCTGTCTGAAATTAAAAGATTGGGTTTAGGGATACCCGATTCTTCCAACATTTTGAGTTCTTTTTCTAAATTTTCTACACTTAATGCTACGCCGTTTCCGATTACATTGGTTATGTTTTGGCAAAATACTCCGGAAGGAAGTTGATGAAGGGTAAATTTTCCATAATTGTTTATTATTGTGTGTCCGGCATTGCTTCCTCCTTGAAATCTCACTACTATATCGGATTTTGTTGCAAGAAAATCGGTAATTTTACCTTTTCCTTCATCGCCCCAATTGGCTCCTACTACTGCTGTTATCAAACTTTATCACTCCAAAATAGGTATTAAATATTTACAAATGTTTCACTTGACTCATTATTTATGTCATACTTTTCTATAACGGGTTTAACTATATTTTCAATGTATTCTGTTGTTTGTTCTGCGGCTCTGCCGATATAATTTTGCGGATTTTTTATTTTTTTAATTTGTTCTGCTGAAAGATTAAAAGCAGAATCATTTAATATATTTTCCAAAAGGTGATTTTCTTTTCCCTCTTTTTTTATATGAAAAGATTCCTCCATTGAGTACTGTCTTATTTTTTCGTGTAGTTCTTGTCTGTTTCCACCGGATTTAACTGCTTCCATTAGGATTGTTTCCGTTGCCATAAACTGGAGTTCATTGTCCAAATGTTTCTTGGTTATTTTTTCGTTTACAATCAATCCACCAGCTACATTAATGTATGTATTGAGAATTCCGTCAAGGGCTAAAAAAGTTTCGGAAATGGAAAGTCTTCGATTTGCCGAGTCGTCAAGCGTACGCTCAAACCATTGCGCAGAAGCCGTAAGAGGAGCATTTAAAGATTGAGTTATGACAAAACGGGCAAGAGCGGCCATTCTTTCGCATCTCATAGGATTGCGTTTATAAGGCATTGCAGAAGAACCTATTTGTTTAGACTCGAAAGGTTCTTCCACTTCTTTCAAATGTTGAAGAAGTCGTATATCATTAGAAAATTTTGCGGCGCTTTGAGCCACCAAACTCAGAGAATGGAGAACTGTACTATCAAGTTTTCTTGAATAAGTTTGCCCTGAAACTTCAAAGCATTTTTCAAAACCCATTTTTTTTGCTATCTTCAATTCCAAATCTTTAACTTTTTGATGTTCGCCGTTAAACAGAGCTAAAAAGCTTGCTTGTGTTCCGGTAGTGCCCTTACAACCAAGCAGTTTAAGTGAACACAATGCATAATCTAAACTCTCAACGTCCATCATTAAATCTTGAATCCATAAAGTTGCCCTTTTTCCGACGGTAGTGGGCTGAGCGGCTTGAAAATGAGTAAATGACAAAGTTGCAAGTGTTTTATATTTTAATGCAAATTCGCAAAGCAGCGATATTGTCTTTATAACCTTGCACTTAATTGTTTCAAGAGCCTGCCTCATTATAATTATGTCGGCGTTGTCGCCCACATAACATGAAGTTGCGCCGAGATGAATTATAGGAGCGGCCTTTGGGCACTGAAGACCAAAAGCATAGACGTGCGACATGACGTCATGTCGGATTTCTCTTTCTTTTTTTTCTGCAACATCGTAATTTATATTGTTACAATTTGCTTTCATTTCGCTTATTTGTTCATCTGAAATATTAAGTCCCAGTTCTTTTTCTGATTCAGCTAAAGCAATCCAAAGTTTTCTCCAAAGTCTAAATTTATTATCCGAAGAAAATATATGACTCATTTCTTGACTCGCATAACGTTGAGATAGTGGAGATTCATATAAATTTTTCAAAAATAGCCTCCATAATAATTTTGTATATTTTCAAACCAGTCAAACCAATATATTATATATTTTTCTTTATCGTTTTTCAATGATATTTTAACTTATGTTTTTTATATTACATCAAATTAAATCTAATGCTTTAAGTTGTATGGTTATTTTATTAAAACTCTTTGAAATTTAAATATACTCCATATTATCTGTAAAAACTCTGCTTTCTAAAAATTCTACATTTTTAAATTTAAGTCTTAATTTTTGAGTAAGAGGGGATATTATTACATTTTCTGTTCTATAGTGTCCGGCGTCAACTATAGCAATATTTAATTCATTTGCCTGAAGAATTTGACTGTGTTTAATTTCTCCGGTTACAAACACATCTGCATTTTTTGCAGCGACTTCATCTACAAGATTTCCCCCTGATCCGGAACATACCGCAACCGTATTTATCGGACGATTAATTTTTGTATATCTTAAACCATCGCATCTGAGCTGTTTTTTTACATAATTTGCAAATTCTTTACATGTCATTGTTTTTTCAAGTGTTCCCAGAAAGCCAAGAGGGCTGTTTTCCTCATAGGTCAATGGTTTTAAATTTTTAAGCATAAGTGCTTTTGCAAGCTGATAATTTACACCTTCTTTTGCAACATCTAGATTTGTATGTGCGCAAATTGCAGATATATTTAGCTCGCATAAAAGGTGCAAAGCACTATCTGAATTTACAAATTTAATGGGTTTAAAAATTATGGGATGATGACTTATTATAAGTTCAGCTCCAAGTCCTTTTGCTTCTTTTATTACATTTTTGGTTATATCAAGAGACAATAAGACTTTATTTACAGTATTGTCAAAATTTCCCACCAAAAGTCCGCAGTTGTCATAACTGAATGCTGCATTAAAAGGAGAAAATTCATCTAAAAATTGGTATATATCTCTAATTAACGTCATTTTTTTCACCTTTCCATTTTTGATTTCAATATGGATTCAAGCTGTTCGATAGTTGATTCGTATTTTGTTTTTTCAATTAAATCTTTTTTCGCAATGGCGCCTTTTTCCATGTTTTTAAGGCTTTTGATTTGCTTTTTTATGTAAAGTTTAGATTCCGGAGTTATATGTTCATGGATTTTTCCGATATATTTTTGCAAAGTTGAAATTTGGTAAGGTATTCCCGTAAAAACTGATACTATAATAGTGTATATTTTTTTCGCGCAAACAACAGCTTTTTCACTCTTTATTTCATATCCTCTGGATGCTAAATATAAACGTAATTTGCTTTCATATTTCATAGGTTGGAGTATGAATTTTTTTTCAGACTTATTTTCCCAAAGACATTTTTCAAGTATATTTGAAATCATATTTCCGCCCATTCCCGCAATTATTATTTCATCTGCTTCTTCCGGACCTACGTTTTCTAATCCGTCGGAAAGTCGGGTTTCGACCATTTTTTCCATACTGAAATGTTTTATATTTTTTATTGCATTTTCGAGAGGTCCCATTCTTATATCGCAAGCCAAAGCATGGGATATTTTGTTATTTATTGACAGCCATATAGGAATGTGCGCATGGTCAGTACCTATATCAGCTATTTTCACTCCGGGAGTTATTAACTCCGCACAAGACAGTAATCTTTTGCTTATTTTAAATTCGGCCATTTTATACACCTTATTTATAAATTTAAAAACTAAAAAAGCTACGCATAGCACGTAGCCTTTTGATAGAAAAAATGTTTAACAAAACTAATTATTATTTTCTTCTTTAGATTTCGCAAAACATTCACTGCAATAAACCGGACGATCTTCGCGCGGTTTGAAAGGAACTTTTGCTTCTCCACCGCAATTAGCGCATACAGCTATGAACATCTCACGTCCTTGCTCGCTTTTACCTTTGCGTGCATCACGGCAGCTTTTGCATCTTTGCGGTTCGGCGTAAAACTCTTTTTCACCTGCAGTAAATGTAAATTCTTGGCCGCATTCTTTGCAAATAAGGGTTTTGTCTTCGTACATTAAATATAACCTCGCTTTTGGATTAAAATATTTGCCCTAGGACGGGTTCGCACCGACACCTCTGAATTAAACAACGCTCTACTAAACTAAGCTACTTGGGCTCATTTAACGATAGTATATACTAACCCCAAAAGTAAGTCAACGATTTTTATAATTTTTATATATAAAATATTTTTTAAAAGCTTGTACGAAATACTTATATTGATGGTTATAAAGAAGTTTTTTATTGTAAGTTAAAAATAAAATATTTTAAATTTTTCCTTTAACTGTTACCTTTGTTATTCCGGGATCTGCAGTTATAATTCCCGTTTCTGAATTTTGAATAAATTTTGCAGCCGGAATTTTTAAATTTAATGTTGGATTGTATGCGGGTATTGTCAATATTCCGTTAGAATAAGAATAGTCTGAAAAATTAATTTCTTGTGAGTTTACAGTTATGTTGTTTATAGTCGGAGCAGGGGAAAATGTATCGGTAAGAGTTATGTT
Organism: uncultured Clostridia bacterium; assembly: GCA_945926705.1. Classification (GTDB taxonomy): domain Bacteria; phylum Bacillota; class Clostridia; order Oscillospirales; family Acutalibacteraceae; genus UMGS1491. Next base: position 4,544 of record CAMEMA010000023.1, on the reverse strand, counting down.
TGAAGCGTCGGCATTTCCATAATTATATAGAAAAAAATCGTATGTTATTTCCTCTCCGAGTGCTATATTATTCGGATACATATTTTTAATTATTCTGACATCTGCTTTTTCAGATGGTTTTAATATTGTTTGACATGTTAATGGAGTTTCAGAACTGTCTGACGTGAGGGATATTACATTGGTAAGAGTTGAACTTTGTGATAAAGGTGCATATTGATTCACAACAGAACTGTATATAAGTGTTAAGTTTGAATTTGCGGGTATAGAGTTAATTTTAAATATTATATCGTGGTCTGTAATTTCCGTTTCTGTTTCAGAAATGAATGTTCCGTTTATATATAGATATGAAGGGCAATTATAGCTGAGCGGTGTAAAGATTTTATTTTTATCTGAAAAATATGAAGCTAAATTATCTGATATTTTTATATTTTTTGTTTCTGCATTGCTGTTGTTTTTAACGCTTATTATATATGTAACAGTACTTTTTAAAAAATAATTTGATCCAAGTGTTTTAGCGCTGATACTTAAGTTTTCCAGCAAATTTGCAGTAGCGGTGTTGGAAAATGCAAGTCCTGTTTGAGATCCAAATTCAAACGTTATTGAAGCGGTATTAAATATTTGATTTGACATTATTGAAAACCTCCGTTTTTTATTTATATCAGCTTTAATATATACTTTTAAAACATCATTATTTTCAATATATTCATAAATTTAAAAATTTGATATAGACATTAAGAAAATTTATAAACAAAAAAATAAAGGTCAAACAAAAGTAACATTTTGTAACTAAAATGTAATTATTGAAATTCAGCGCTTTATATAAAAAAATATTAGATAAAAAATTATGTGTTCGTTATAATATTTAATTTATTTAAATTATTTTTAAATTTTACATTCATTTTGCAAATAAGCACTATTTTGCTTATTGGATATTTACACAAAAAATATTTTTGGATTTTTTTGACAAAGAACAAATTGTTTAATATCATTCTAAACAGTGGTGTTTTTTGAAATTTTATATAGAGTTACAATTTGTAAATAACTGTTACATATTTAACCAATTAAATTTGGAACGGAGGTAAACAAATGACGATAAATAACGTGGATCAATCGTTCATAAATAAATTTAAAAGGCCTGCTTGTTTAATTGTGATGAGTGCAGTTTGTGCTACGTCTGTATTTTCAGCTGGAGCGTTCAGTCGCCAAGTTAATGTAAATGCCGATGACAAGACTATTTCGACTCTAACATCTACCGGTGATACTTTTAAAATCCTTGAGAAAGTCGGCATTGAAATTACCGAGGGAGATAAAGTTGAAAGATGCGATGACATAGACGGCTCATTGAAACTGAATGTTAAGAGAGCTTTTGAGGTTTCTGTATCTAAAGGAGACAAATTTGTCAAGTTAAAAAAAGTCGGCGGTACAGTCAAAGATGCATTGGACAGCTCGGGAATTGAAATGGGCGAAAATGATGTTTGTAATTTTTCCGAAGATACAAATTTAGAACCTGGCATGAATATTGTCATAGGAGAAAAAGTAAAAATAAAGCTTATTGCAGATGGAGAAAATCAAGAAATTTGTGTACCTGTAGGTACTGTTGAGAACGCTCTTAAATCAATAGGGTTTACGATTTCACCTGAGGATATTGTTAATGTTGATATTATGTCTCAAGTTTACGACGGAATGGAAATAAGTATTGGTCGTGTTACATATCGTGAATTCTCTAAAATTGAAGATATTCCTTTCAAGACGATAGTAAAGAAAAGCCATTTACTCGATAATTCCCAAAGACAAGTTTCGGCTCAAGGGAAAAAAGGAGAAAAGGAAATTTTCGTCAAAGAGACTTTAGTTGACGGAAAAGTTGTTAATTCTGAAGAAATAAGTTCAAGAATAGTTTGTGAACCGATGGATGAAGTAATTATAGAGGGTACAAAGAAGTTAAGTGTTAAAAAAGATATTCAGAATGTACTTAGTACTCCGTCCCAAAATTTTAGTATAAAAGGTTCCAAAGTTGTATCGGGTTCAGCTACTGCTTATACTGCTTCTCGTGGAGCGAGAACTTCTACAGGAGCTATTCCAACGCAGGGTGTTACCGTAGCGGTAAATCCGAGAATTATACCTTATGGTAAAAAACTTTCAATAAAAACGACAGACGGTAAGCTTATTTGGAGAGGTGTAGCTCAGGATACCGGTGGAGCTCTGAGAAGCGGAAGTGCAGTTGTTGATATATTTATGAATTCCAAGGCGGATTGTATGAGGTTTGGTAGGAAAAGAGTAAACGTATATTTTGACTAAATAATAATATCTACGTTCGAAGGCTAAGACCTTCGATTTTTTATTATAACCTATTTACCGATAAATAGTAAAAACCTGTTTAGGGGGGTTAATATAGGAAATTAGGGCTGTTACAACAGCATTGCTGTAATGGTCAGAGATATATTATATAGCAATTCTCTGGTATAAAGTTGAAGAATATATAGATTAAAACAATACTTATATTAATATTAAAGGGGATATGGTCTAAATTTAATAAAAAAACACTTGATATATATATATATATATGTATATAATATTAATATACACATTATAGAAAAATATTATTATATAATTAGGAGGTATTAATATGGACATAAACGTTGACGAATTAAAAGTTGAAAAAAAAGTAGAAGATGGAAAAAATTGTTTTAAGATAAGCTATCCATTTGGTAAAGAGACATTATCACTAACTGCAAAAGCTTTTGATAACGATGAGTTTGTGACAGATGCGGAAACATTTAGAAAAAAGTTAAAAGAAGGAACGCTTTTTTTTGTTAGACCCGGTGCTGAGCATATAAATCAACGTGCCGGCTTATCACATACAGTTCCTAAAAAAGGGGGCACTTGCAGTTTTATTTCTTTTGTCAATAAGAGAAGCGTAACATGGCTTCGTACCTTTGACAAAAAGGATATGAGCAGTACACCCTTTGAGTGGAAAAATAAACCTAGTACTTAATATTTTATTTAATTAAAAAATGGGGATAAAAAGATATTTAATTTGAAATAAATAACATCAGGATATTTTATAATTTTTATATAGTAAAATGATGAAATTGGCTTATAGCACTGTTTCTCTTTTTGGCAGTTTTGAATACTATCGTAAAGGAGTCTGTGCTATGAGCTACTCTTTTATATTTCTATTGTAATAGAAAAGCATTAAATACGGCGTTGAAGAAATTAAATTTTAATGGAGAACAGACTTTATATAAAAATAGATTCCAGTTTTCACAAAGTGTATTTATATAAAACTACCATCGGTTAATCCGGTGGATATTTGTGCCTATATCTTTTTTATTTTTTCAATCTATTTAAAATATTTTGGTTTTTGATTTAAATTTACAGTCATTACAAAGTATAAAGATAGTAATATAATAGCGATACTTCCATGTATGGTTGATGAATTGGAAGCTTTAAGGGGACCGCTAAGATTGGAAAATACCTCTGAATGAAGTTGTAGATATTTGGAACTTATATATACCGATGCAAGTGAAAAAAATGCATTTATAAACCTAAATAAACAAAATTTTTTGAAATCAAAACCACAGTTTTTAAGCATGGAAGCAATTTGAATGTGAGTACATACTCCTCCATGTCCTACCATAAAAGCTATTATCATAAGGCCTGCTCTTAATTTTGAAGCTTTTAAACATCCTGTTGTTACTTCTAACAAGCCTGTTATTAAGCTATAAATCTCATTTTTGTGACAATCAAAGAATGTAATTTTATTTGTCATTATTTCAATTATACCTGAATTTTCAATTGTGGAAATAAAAAAGGAAAAAATTATTACCAAAGTACATATTTCTATAATTGATCGGCATACAGAAGATGTAGATTCTATAAAAGATTCAGAAAGTTTGGTAGTTGAATTTTCAGATAATTTATCGATATAAAATCTGAAATTTTTATTTCTTGAGTATATTCCACACCCGATTCCTATAATTATTGAACTTAATGTCTGAGACAGCAGAATTATTATACCAATAAATTTATTATTTATAAATGTAGTGCCTATTAAACTTATTAAAAATCCTGGACCTGCATTTACGCAGAAACACATCATTCTGTTTAATTGTTCTGTATTTATTTTATTTTTATCAAAAAGAGTTTTTATACCTTTTGCTCCGACAGGATAACCTCCGACGAGGCTTAAAATGATTACGGGAGCGGTATATCCCGGTAGATAAAATAAAAATTTTGTTAATTTGGAAATTAATTTACCGGGATTTAGGAAAATTTGAGACTGAACTATAAATGCAGCCATAAAAATGAAAGGGAAAAGTGACGGAATTAGAATATTTAAGCAGCAATTTATTCCGGATTTTATACTGTCGGAGTATACATCTGGGAACATCGTTATTTGGATACATATTAATAATATAATTAACCCTATAAAGAATTTTTTAACCATCACTAAAATTTTTTTCGAAGAAATCATATTTTAACCTCTCTTTAATATGCATGTATTTTCAGGTGATTTTTATACGTTTTTTAGCATATCAATTTAA
>CAMEMA010000022.1 GCA_945926705.1 uncultured Clostridia bacterium | reverse complement strand
AAGATATTGCGAAAGAAAATGTATTCAATGGAATTTTTATACCAGTGTATGGTTCGGCAATACTTATTAAAACGATTGATATTAACCCGAACATAAATTCTTTTATTGAACAAAGAAAGAAATGTGTTTTTTTAAGAATAATATTTAATATTATTAAAACTATAAATGTTGATGATATAGATATTTCTGATAAATGTGACATTATCATTGTATTTTTTCCTTTAAAATCAAAAAATTTTTTTAGTCCTTATTTTATTTATAAGATAATTGTATTGCGCATTTAAAACTTCTCTTTGATATATACAAGCGTCTATTAAATTATCATCTTTTTCCATTTGAAACCATAGGTTTATTTTTTCAATATCGTCGGATATTTGTTTTAACCTCTTGATTATAAATTCTTTTTTTAAATCCTCTTCTTTTTTAGGTTCTTTGATTAATTTGATTTTTTTTAACAATTCCTTCATGAAATAAATTCAACCCTTTTAATTTTTAATTTCTTTAAAAAGTTTTTCTTTAATTTATATCTATGATTTTAATACTAATAAATATGAATATATTATTTAATTGAACAGTCTTAAAAGTCAATATTATTGTTATTTAATAAATTAATTTAAAAAGCTTGTTTTAAAAAGTTTATATCGCAGAAAAAGTTAGCCTCGATTTACTTTTTAGATACACTGAATTAATATTTATATATAGACATGTTTTGAAAAATCAATTTACAGAGTTTAAAAATAAAGGAGCGGTGAACGTTTGAAAAACATAGGCAATATGAATCCCGGAGATTCCGGAATAGTAAAAAAAGTGGAAAGTTTCGGAGCTCTTAGACGGAGAATAATAGACATGGGTATTACTCCCGGTATAAGAGTCAGAATGGTAAAGTCTGCACCTTTTGGGGACCCAATTGAAATAAAAATTCACGGATACGATTTAAGTATAAGAAAATCAGAAGCAGACAAGATATCACTTTTTGAAGAAGATTCTCAAGCCGACTATTTGATTAAAAAAAGAAAATTAATGAAACCTGTTTTAAAAAATCGAATAGTTCCATTAAAATCCATAGATAGTTCCGAGGGAAAGATTTTTAAGGTTGCGCTTATAGGTAATCCAAACAGCGGAAAAACAACTCTTTTTAATAGTCTTACAGGGAGTTATCAGTATGTGGGAAATTGGCCCGGCGTTACGGTTGGACGTAAAGAAGGTCGAGTTAAAAATATATCAAAAGAAGTAGATTTGGTAGATTTACCGGGAGTTTACTCTTTGTCACCATATTCTCCGGAAGAGATAGTTACACGTGACTATATATTAAACGAATCTCCTGATTTGGTGATAAACATAATAGACGCTACTAATCTTGAAAGAAATTTGTATCTTACAACTCAGCTTTTAGAACTGGATATAAGAGTAATAATGGCTGTGAATATGACAGATTTACTTGAACGCAAAGGGTATAAAATAGATTACAACACTTTGGAATCTGAGCTAGGTGTAAAGATTGTTCCGGTTTCTGCCGGAAAAAACAGAGGAATAGATTGTCTTTTGAAATTGATATCTGATGAACTTGAGAGCAAAAAAAATATAAGAGTTGCCAAAAGCATATATTCTTCAGAAGTGGAAAATGCACTTAGTTACATTGAAGAAATAATGTCTTGTGGAAATAAATATATTTCAAACACTTATTTTAATAACATAAAAATTTTTGAAGATGACCCTCTTTTAATATATAATTCAAATTTTTCGCCCGAAAAAGCAAAAAAAATTTCAGAAATTAGAAGTAAAGTAAGTAAACTTTATGAAAAAGATGAGGATATGATAATAGCTGATGAAAGATATGCTTATATTTGTGAATTGTGTGAAAAGGCAATTAAATATACAAAGAAAGTAAAAAATATGTCTTTTTCAAATAAACTCGATAAAATAGTTACAGGAAAATACACAGCAGTACCGTGTTTTTTACTTATGATACTTTCTGTGTTTTATGTCACTTTCGGTCCAATAGGGAGTACGCTTAAAACGTGGTGTGAAAAATTTATAAATACTAATATGTATAATACTGTTGAACGTATTCTCAATTACCTCGGAGCTTCGGAATGGTCTAAAAGTTTGGCACTGGACGCAGTTATATGTGGGGTTGGTTCCGTTATATCGTTTTTACCTCAAGTTGTATTGCTTTTTACGTTGCTTTCATTGCTTGAAGATTGCGGTTACATGTCAAGAGCTGCGTTTATAATGGATAAACCGCTCAGAAAAATAGGTCTTTCAGGAAGAGCTTTTGTACCGCTTATAATGGGATTTGGATGTAGTGTACCGGCGGTTTTGGGAACTAAAATTCTTGAAAGTAAAAAAGATAAAAATTTAACAATATTTTTGATACCATTTATGTCTTGTAGCGCAAAAATGCCCGTGTATTTACTGTTTGCGTCAATATTTTTTGAAAAACATCAAACTTTGATGATTTTTTCGTTGTACGTTTTAGGGGTAGCAGTAGCGGTTTTAACGGCTTTTATTTTTAAGGAAACGCTTTTTAAAGGAGAAGCTTCACCTTTTATAATGGAGATGCCGGAATATAAAATTCCGTCACCTAAAAATGTTTGGATGAATGTTTGGGACAAATCTAAAGATTTTATTGAACGTGCCGGTACAGTTATTTTAGTTGCCACTGTAGTTGTTTGGTTTTTGCAGTCATTTGATTTCAGTTTACATATGGTTTCAGATAGTTCTGAAAGTATTTTAGCTGTGTTGGGAAATTTTGTAGCTCCTGCATTTAAAATTTGCGGATTTGGAGATTGGAGAGCATGTGTTGCGCTATTGACCGGAGTTATGGCAAAAGAATCAATAGTAAGTAGTTTGGCGGTACTTTATGCCGGAGGAAGTGTTGCAAGTCTCAGTTCTGTATTGCCGAGTGTATTTTCGGTACAAAGTGCAATTTCGTTTTTGATATTTGCGCTGTTGTATACTCCCTGTGTTGCGGCATTGTCTGCCATAAATAAGGAATTTGAAAGTCGAAAACTTATGATTGCATCCGTTATTTATCAGTTTTTTATTGCTTATATATTGTCAGCTCTGACCTTTCAAATTTTAACTTTATTTTCAAATATAAAAATATTTTAAAGAGGGATTTGTTTGATAAATGTAACAGATGCGATAATAGTAGGAATAGTGCTTATTATGGTAGCTTTTGCAATTTTAAGAAGTGTTACTAAGAAAAAATCTGAAGGTAAGGGGCATTGCGCAAAATGTTCATTTAAAGATTCTTGTCAAAAATATAAGAGCAAAAAGTGAGGTTTATAAAATGAAATATCTTACAGCTTCACTGGAAGATTATCTTGAAATAATATATATCCTAAGTCAAAATTTGGATTCTGTGGGAGTTACGGATATAGCCAAAGCTTTGTCGATTTCTAAGCCGAGTGTAACTAGGGCATTAAGCATGCTTAAATATGAGAAATTTTTGAATCAGGAAAAATATGGAAAAATTTTTCTTACAGAAAAAGGTATTAAAACAGCAAAGACAATTTATGATAAACACAGAATGATAAGTGAATTTTTGACTTGTGTTTTGAAAGTAGATTCTCAAACAGCTGAAATTGATGCTTGCAGGATTGAACATACATTGAGTCATAAGACCATAAAGAGCATAGAAAATTTTTTAAAAACTAAAAATATATTGATTGATTGAGAGGATAAGTATTGAAAGATTCACATTTAAAAAAAGATAATTTTGAAAATTTTATTTTTGGGAGAAATGCGGTTTGCGAGACACTTAAGTCCGGTAGAAATATAGAATCCGTATTGCTTTCATGTAGAGAAATTTCAGGTTCGTTGAAAGTTATTTTATCAATGGCGAAAGAAAGAAAAATACCTGTAAAAAATGTAAAAAGAGATTTTCTTGATGAAATTTCGGGAAATATGAATCATCAAGGAGTAGCAGCAACAGTTGGAGCAAAAGAAACTTGTCGTATTGATGATATTTTGAATTTTGCTAAAAGTAAAAATGAAGCCCCGTTTGTGATTATAGCAGACGGAATTGAGGATCCTCATAATTTAGGAGCTATCATAAGAACTGCGGAATGTGCCGGAGCTCATGGAGTAATTATTCCTTCACGTAGAGCGGTGGGATTAACTGCGGCAGTAGATAAGTCATCAGCCGGAGCGCTTGAACATATGCTGATTGCAAAAGTTGGAAATATTGGAGCTGCTATAGACGAATTAAAAGAAAAAGGTTTATGGATTTACGGTGCTGACATGAACGGAGAAGCATGGGATGGTGTGGACTTAAAGGGAGCTGTCGCTATTGTAGTGGGTTCTGAAGGATTTGGGATAGGAAATCTTGTAAGGAAAAAATGCGATTTTATATTATCACTACCTATGAAAGGAAAAATAAATTCCCTTAATGCTTCAGTTGCTGCAGGAATATTAATGTATGAGGTTCGTCGTCAACGAGGATAATACTTGCTTAAAACGAATTCAGTATAAATGAAAAATCCATACAATCAATCCGTAGACCATAGAAGCTATTGTTCCGAAAACTATAACCGGTCCTGCCATAATAAACATTTTTGCCCCTATTCCGAAGACGTGCCCTTCGCTTTTAAATTCTATGGCTGGAGCTGTTATTGAATTGGAAAATCCGGTTATCGGCACTATAGTGCCGGCGCCTGCATGTTTTGCTATAGGCCCGTACCAGTCGAGTGCTGTTAAAAGAGAGCTAAGTGCTATCAGTGTTATAGATACCCAGGTATTTGCAGTTTTTTTGTCAAGTTCAAAATTTGTCATGTAAATTTGGCATAACAATTGACCGAGAGTGCAAATTGCTCCTCCGAAAATAAATGCCATGAAGAGGTCTTTCCATATAGGACTTGCGGGTGAGGTGTCTCCCGCCATCTTCGAGTATTCTTTTTTACTTACATTCATAAATGTTCACGTCCTTTATTTTTGATATTATTATTGCTTAAATAAAGTTGATATATTCATAATTTTAGGACTGTTAAGAGGGATTTGAAGTTGAAAAAGCATTTTTACGAATCACTTAAAAAATATAAAAAAATGGGACGTTCCTCATTTCACACTCCGGGTCATAAAGGGAATTTTTTTAAATCTCGTGACCTCCTTAGTTTGGATTTTACCGAACTTCCACTTACCGATAGTCTTTATGAAGCTTCGGGGATAATAACTGAACTAGAAAAAAATATTAAAAAACTTTATAATTCAAAATACTCCTTGATTTCATGCGGAGGTAATACGCTTTGTGTGCAAACAATGCTTAGACTTGCGACAAAAAAAGGAAAAAATGTTCTTTGTGATAGGTTGTTGCATAGGTCTGCAGTATCTGCTATGGCACTTTTAGATATTAATCCCGTATGGATTAGGCGTAATTTTGGGAAAGAAAGTTTGCTTTATGAAAAAATCAATATCGAAAGCTTAAAAAGGCACTTAAATTCAAATAAATCATTCAATGCTTTTTACACAACAAGCCCGAGTTATCACGGAATTTTACAGGATATTAAGGGAATTTCTGATTTGTGCGCCGCTTACTCAGTTCCGGTGTTGGTTGATAATGCTCACGGTTCGCACTTGATGTTTACTTCGAAAAATCTTCATCCTATAGCAAACGGAGCGTCTTTATGTGCCGATTCCGCTCACAAAACTCTTCCGGTTCTTACGGGTGGTGCGTGGTTACATATAAATGATAATAAGTTCATTAAATGTTCTAAAAATGCAATGGCTCTTTTTGGTTCTACAAGTCCCTCATATCCTATAATGGCTTCTATGGATATTTGTCTATCTTGGCTTGCAAGCTATGCTCTGGAGAAATTTTTAAATCTTGAAAGTAGAGTGAAAAATATAAAAAATCTTGCCCGAGATGTAGGAATATACGTTCCGAGCGACGAAATAAGTGACCCTACAAGAATAGTTTTGGGAACCTGGAAAATAGGTTACAGTGGTTATGAATTTCGTGAATATTTGTATAAATATAAGATAGAACCTGAAATGTGTGATGAAAAATACGTAGTTTTAATAGCTACTCCGTTTAATAACAAAGAAGATTGGAAAAGACTGAAAAAAGCAATTTTATCCGCTAAACCAAAGAGCAATTGTGTTAAAAATTTATATGAAGAATCTTTTGTGAGCGGTGATTTACCGGAAATTAAAACTAGTATTCGTGAAGCTGTTATGCATGAGGGAATTTATGTGGATGTAGACAGTTCAAAAAACAGAATTGCAGCGGATATAGTTTGCCCCTGTCCTCCGGGAATACCTATAGTTATGCCGGGCGAAAAAATAGGAGAAGCTGAATGTGAAGCTCTTAAAAGATATGGAATTTTAGAAATATATGTGTTAAAATAAGTTTATAGACTATGTATTTGTCGAGAGGTGCAGTAGATGAAACTTGTTATGGCTATTATGAGCAGAGATGATGCTTCAATTGTTATGGATGCTCTTACTGAAGAAAATTTTCAGGTAACTCGTATGGCTTCTACCGGAGGCTTTTTGAAATCAGGGAATACCACTTTAATAATAGGTGTGGAAGATAATAAAACAAATAAAGTTATAGATATAATTTCAAAATATAGCAGTAAAAGAAAGCAATTGGTTACAAATTCCGCACCATTTTTCCCAGCTTCACTTACTCAAACACCTTTTGAAGTTACTACAGGCGGGGCAATAATATTTGTCCTTAATGTTGACAGATTTGAAAAGGTGTAGTCGTGTCGGAAAAAAGTTTTATAAGAAAAGATAATACATATTTGTTATATCTTTATGATTTAGCAAGAGCACATAAATTTCCTCACGCAGTGATACTTCAATGTTCTGATGAAAAATTTTGTGAGGAAATTGCTCTAAAAATTGCCGAAAATTCTCTTTGTACGGGAAAAACTAAACCTTGTGGTGAATGTTCAAATTGTGTGAAAATGAAGAATGGTTTTCACCCTGATGTCAATGTTATCGATTCTCATGGAGCCGGAACGTCAATAAAAATAGAAGATATTCGTTTTATAAGAGATGATGCACACATTGTTTCGAACGAAGGCGGATATAAGTTTTATATAATAAAAAAATCACAATTTATGACTCTACAAGCTCAAAATGCTTTCATAAAAATACTTGAAGAACCGCCCGAAAAAGTTATATTCATACTTTTGTGTGAATCCGATACTGGACTTTTAGATACAGTCAAGTCTCGTTCTCAGATTTTTAGATTTGATAAAGATTTAAGTTTTGACGAAAAGCCATTGCATACTGAACTTGCTGAAAAATTGGCATTGTCCGCTTCTGAAAAAGATATTTGTGGAATTATGGAATATACTTCAAAGATTCCTAATGATCGTAAATTGTTTAAAAGTATATTAGAATCTTTAATATCACAGATTTTAAGTATGTATTCGTGCGGAAATTTCGATAAAGTAGATAGGAAAAGCTTTTTAATGAATATTGAAGAAATAAGAGATTTATTAAAGCTTGTAGATAAAAATGTTAATTTTAATTTGCTTGTATGCTATTTGTGTGCCTGCCTGCAATTTTAAAGGAGATACTTATGCAAAATGTTTTAGGTGTAAGGTTCAGAGATATAGGAAAAATTCATTATTTTTTGTATTCCGAAAAAGAGGAAATTAAACGTGGAGATTTAGTTATAGCGGAAACAAAACGCGGTATTGAATGCGGAAAAGTGATAGTATTTTGTGAAGATTTTTTATATGATGAGCAATACTCTTCGAGTGAGAAAATAATAAGAAAAGCTACAGCTGATGATTTAAAGTCTCTCAAATCTAAAAAAGAAGAGGAAAAAGAGGCTGAAGCAATATGCAAGAAGAAAATTTCTGAACATAAACTCAATATGAAATTGATAGATGTAGAGTGTATGTTTGATAGAAAAAAAATTATTTTTTATTTTGTTTCCGATTCTAGAGTTGATTTCAGAAGTCTTGTAAGAGACCTGGCGCATATATTCAGAATGAGGATAGAACTAAGACAAGTTGGTATACGAGATGAAGCTAGGATTTTGGGTGGATTGGGTTTTTGCGGAAAACCTCTTTGCTGTACTACTTTTTTGAGCGACTTTCAGACTGTCACTATAAAAATGGCTAAAGATCAAGGAATGTCACTTAATCCTACAAAGCTTTCCGGAACATGCGGAAGGCTCATGTGTTGTTTGAAGTACGAAGAGGATGTTTATCGAGATATTTTAGATAATATGCCCAAAATAGGCAGTGCTGTGTCTACACCACAGGGGCTTGGAAAAGTAGTTGGATATATAACCATAGAATCTAAAGTAAAAATTTCGTTGGATTCTGATGCAGAAGGTGCTCTACCTAAAATATTTAAGCTAAATGAAATAAAGAGCGTAGATATAGATTAAATTATTTGGTCGGTTTTTACCGGCTTTTTTATTTGTATTAAATTAATTTTTTAAATGTTAGTCAGGATAGTCTTTAATACGCATTTGTTTATAATTTTTCGAATGCCTTCAGATTTTAAAATGTGGATATTTCTGAACTGAACTTAGTTAATATTTCACATAATTTATTTTATATTTTGATGATAAAAATCAAAAGCCTCTCTAATTTTGTAAAAATTAATAAAAATCAGTTGACAATATATATATATAATTAGTTCGAACTATGAAAATAGTTCATATTTTAAATTTAGAAAGGATGATTTATTATGGCAGACATGTTAGAAAAAGAAAAAGAAAATTTAAAAATTTTAAAGGACAAATTAAAGGACGAAAAAGATCAGTCAGACATAACAAGATATCAAATAGCGATTAAAACTGGCAAAAAAATAAGAGAAGAAGCAGAAAATTTTAAAAAAGAGGTAGAAGAACTTGCTAAAAAAAATGGCACACTAGAAGAATTAGAATCAATTAAAGATACCTATAGACAAAAGATAAATACTATAAGGCCAAAAACAAATCCAGAGCTTACAAGTGAACGATTCGAAGATTTACAGGATCTGTTGCTTGATGATAATATGGATATATTCAAAAACAATAAAAAAGAGTTAATCCAAGTTTATGAAAAAGCTAATGATTATATACTTAATTCCAAAAGTAACATATCATTTGAAAAGCTGTATTGCAATGAAGATGGAACATTAGAAATATGATTATTTACCGCTCAGTTGTCTAAATTCAATTGAGCGGTCATTTTGTTTTTAAATTTTTGTTTATAATTCTTTAAAATTATTATTTTTAAAAAATATTTAAATAAACAATTAAAAATATCGAATTAATTGCGTCACCAAAGGGCTGCATACATTGATTTTTGAACGAAAATGGTGTAAAATAAAAAGAAAATACTAAGAGGCTTAAGAGTTAATTTAAATATAAATTAGGTGTTTTGCGCTCTTGACATGGCGGTGCATGAATTGGAAAAAGAATTAGAAATAAAATTTAAAGAACTGCGTAAAGAATTGTTAGAACGCAGTTTTTTGAACATGAATAGCAAGCAAAGAGAAGCTGTTTTCAACGTTGAAGGTCCGGTTATGGTATTAGCCGGAGCGGGAAGCGGAAAAACTACAGCAATAGTGAACAGAATAGTAAATATGGTGAATTACGGAAATTCATATATGAGTTCCGATGTTCCTGAAGGAATCACTCCTGAAACTGTTGAAATGATGCAAAAGGCTTATGACGAAGGAGAAAACGCCGATAAACTGAAAAATTTAATAAGCAGTGACAGAATATGTCCATGTAACATTCTTGCTATAACTTTTACAAACAAGGCGGCAAGTGAGCTCAAATCCAGACTTTTTAAAGCTTTGGGAGAAGAAGGAAAAGATGTATGGGCTTCCACCTTTCACTCAATGTGTGCCAGAATATTGAGAATTCACGCCGAAAAATTAGGTTATTCAAAGCATTTTGTGGTCTATGATGATGATGATACCAAAAAACTAATAAAAGAATGTGAAAAAAATCTCAAACTTGATGATAAATTGTTATCTTATAAATCAATAAAGTACGAAATTTCCAGAGCAAAGGATAGTCTTATAGATTGCAAAGAATATAAGAAAAGAGCGTGCGGAGATTTTCGAACTTCTGGTATAGCAGAAATTTATGAATTGTATCAAAAAAAGCTTTTAGAGTCCGACGCTATGGACTTTGATGACTTGATAGTAAATACAATTAAATTATTTCAAACGTGTACGGATGTACTGGAAGAGTATCAAGATAAATTTAAATATATACTTGTTGATGAATATCAAGACACTAACTATGCTCAGTATGTTTTAATTAAGATGTTAGCGGATAAAACTAAAAATTTATGTGTAGTCGGAGATGACGACCAAAGTATTTATAAGTTCCGCGGAGCTACAATTGGCAATATAATTGATTTTGAAAAACATTTTCCCGGTGCAAAATTAATACGCTTGGAGCAAAATTATCGTTCTACTAAAAATATTCTTAATGCTGCAAATGCTGTGATTGAAAATAACAAGAGTCGTAAAGGAAAAGTTTTGTGGACTGAAAATGATTATGGTGACAAAATAAAAGTTCATACTGCTTATAGTGAACATGATGAAGCAAACTATATTGCCGAAGCTATACAAGATGCTGTTTCTAGAGGTGCAAATTATTCAGATTTTGCAGTACTTTATCGCATGAATTCCCAGTCTAATGTTATTGAAAAGGTATTTATGAAATCCGGAGTTCCTTATAGAATTTTGGGAGGGGTGCGCTTTTACGAACGTAAAGAAATACGCGATATGATGGCTTACTTGAGTGTTATAAATAATCCTTATGATGAAATAAGACTGAAGAGGATTATAAATCAACCTCGCAGGTCAATTGGCGAAAGAACAATTTCACAAGCTTCTGAGTTGGCAGAACAAGAAGGGGCAACCCTTTTAGACGTAATAAGAAATTGTGAAACTTATGAAAGTTTACAGAGAGTATCTTTGAAATTACGAGCTTTTGCCGAGTTAATTGACAAACTGATTGAAATTTCTAAAACTCCCGGAATTTCAGTACATGAAGTTTATGAAGCTGTTTTAGAAAAAACAGGTTACATTTCGTATCTTAAAACAGATAGAGACGGAGCGGAAACCCGTATTGAAAATGTTAAAGAATTACTCAGCAATATAATTAAATATGA
>CAMEMA010000021.1 GCA_945926705.1 uncultured Clostridia bacterium | reverse complement strand
AAAGTAGATTATATAGTAAATATTGCACAAAATTTCATCATTTTTTTGTGCAATTTGCACAAAAGACCACAAGCCATTGTGCAATATGCACAAAATACACCTACCCGGATCGGAAAAATATTTGTGCAATTTGCACAAATGAATTTTATTGTAAAATTCGTCAATAAATGCTAAAATAACATATATCACTCAAAGGGGGTTTTTCAATGAAACTAGGAAAAGTAGAAAAGGCTCGTTTCAATTCGGCGGTAAAGAGGCTCAATACTCAATTAAGAGACGCCCGGTCTAAAGGTTGGGAAGGACTAGCAGAAGAAATAGAAAACTTCTTATTACCTTACCAAACAACCGATAGCGGATATTTATCTCAATCCACAAAATATTATGACAAGTATGACATAAACCGCATAATGAAATATTCAAAGGGAGAATTTTATATAACAACCCACAAGGAAGAATTGAAAGAAAATTTCGGTGATTTATCTGATGATGAATTGAAAGAATATTCTTCAATGCTACCTAATTATAAAAATAAGTTTAGTGAATATATTAGCCGGTATTATAATTCTTTATTAGATAAATACGGGGATAAGTTATTTGAAAGTGGAAAATTAACATATTCGGATATATTTGAAATGGTAGACTATATAGACAAAAACAAATCGACATCAAATAGAAATATAACATTTATGGAGTGATTTCATGCTTACATTTACCGAAAATAAAAAAGAATACATATATGAGTTTTCCGGTTTTGACATAGAAACGACCAAAGGCGAAAAAGGCTCATATATGTATATATGGGCATTTCATATTAACGGAATGACGAAAACCGGCAGAACGTGGGAAGAGTTTTATTCATTCATACAATCCATTAAAAAAATATATAAGATTGGTAAAAATCAACGCTTTTTCGTATGGGTTCACAATCTTTCCTATGAA
Organism: uncultured Clostridia bacterium; assembly: GCA_945926705.1. Lineage (GTDB taxonomy): Bacteria > Bacillota > Clostridia > Oscillospirales > Acutalibacteraceae > UMGS1491. Next base: position 10,578 of record CAMEMA010000021.1, on the reverse strand, counting down.
TTTCAATTTATACGAAAAAAATTTAATATAACTGAAATATTTGCAAAATCAAAACGTGAAATATTAAAATGTGTCATAGATGATTGGCTTGAGTTTAGGGATAGCATGGCAATATCCGGATGTTCACTTGCTAAAACAGTATCATTATATGATTTACCGGTCGAAAAAATGGTAGGTGATTTGGACTATTCCATTAAAAGAAATTCACAAACGCCACTTACTGAAAAAGAATTAACCTATGTCAAGCATGATGTAGAAATTCTTGGGGCATTTGCTCATAAAATAGCAGATTTATATATCATTCCAGAAGGTTACTGTCCTCTAACGAAAACAGGAATATTAAGACATGAGGTAAAGGAATATTCAAAGCAAGCTCATTTCTCTCCTATAATAGAAGAAATGCAACACTCATTTCCTTTATCCTATGGAAAGTATAATACATATACTACATGGCTTTTATCCGGGGGAATAACACATGCAAATCCACGAAAGACTGGTATTATTTTAGAAGATGTAACCGGATTGGATTTGAAAAGTGATTATCCGTTTCAAATGGCAACAAAATACTATCCTACTGGAAAACCGATTAAGATAAAGAATGACTTAGAAACTATATTACAAGTAGGAAAAGAAAAATGTGTTATATCTTATATACGAATACATAACATAAAAATTAAAAATTCTTCCCCAATAAGTCCTATATCATTTCATAAATGTATCAATTTTGACAACGTAAAAAAGGACAATGGAAAGATATGGTCGGCAGATTTCATTGAAATAATGGTTACGGAATTAGACTTAGAATATATCATTGATACCTATGACTATGATAAAATAGAAGTGATATATGCTGAATGTTATAAACGTATCATGTTACCGGAATATATCTTAGAACCTGTATTACAAGGATTTATTGAAAAAGAAAAACTTGAAAAAGGAACTAGTGAATATATGTTAGCAAAACAAAAGCCTAATTCCGGTTATGGTATGATGTTAACAAAAATGGCTACAGAAGAATATACAGTAAAGGAAGGCGATATTGTGATAGATAGTGATTATCAATTCAATTATAGGAAAGAACGTAGAAAAGCGTTTCTTTCTCCCTTATGGGGCATATATGTAACAAGCCACGCAAGGCACACTTTAATGCGATTTATCAATCAAATAGGAAATGATGTTGTGTATTGCGATACAGATAGTATTTATTTACTGAATTATGAGAAACATAAACACATTTTTGATACTTATAATAATAAAGTTATAGATTACAACAAAAAGCATTTACCGAAAGAATGTATCAAATTAGGAACGTGGGAAAATGAGGGAGTGTGTACCAAGTTCAAAACGCTCGGAGCAAAAAGATATATTTATGAAAGAAATGGAAAGATTAAAACAACGGTTTCCGGAATGAAAAAAGATAAGTTTGTTGATTACTGTATCAGCAGACAAGCAGATCCTTTTGTGGAATTTCATGACAATGTTATTCTGTCGGCTTTAATTAGCGGCAAGACTACAATGAAATATCATGACGAATACACAAGCGAATATATCACGGACGAATATGGTAACACGGAACTAATGGAAAGTGAAACATCTTGTTCCATTACTGAAATTCCGTTCACATTACGATTAACAAAAGACTATGTAACACTAGTAAATATATTAAGAAAGGAAAGTGGTAAGTATGAAAATCGAATATCATGAAAATGACAAAAAGAAGGGAATAAAATATGATTTTTCGTTAATACGAAAAGAATTTAAGAGACTAAAAATTCCGAAAGATGTATACAATCCTTTAACTATACCCATGGAATGGTCGAAATTCAATGTGTTATTAAGTCCCAGAAGTAAAGGAAAAACAACGAATATCTTATTATTAGGATTGATTTTTAATAAGTTATATGGAACAGTCCTGCAATATATCCGCTCGTCACATGATATGGTTACACCTAGTAAAGCAGGAAGTTTATTCTCTGTTATTCAGCAGAACGGTTATATCGAAAAACTAACTGACGGAAAATACAATTCTATCAAGTTACATTGGGGTTCATGGTATTATACAAAAGTAGACGATAAAGGGGAAGTGATAGAACAGAGTGAGGAAATTATGAAAATGCTTTCTATTGATATGGCAGAAAAGTATAAATCTTCTTACAATGCCCCGAATGGAGATTTTATCATATTTGATGAGTTCATAGGTAAGTATTATTACCCAAACGAATTTGTAAGGTTTCTCGATTTATTCAAAACAATCCAACGTGATAGAATAAGTCCTATCATATTCATGTTAGCGAATACGATAGATAGAGAAAGCGAATATTTTAATGAATTGGAAATTTATGAGGAAATCCATACTTTAGAACTGGGTGAAGATATAAAGGTTACAACGGAGAAAGGTACACCTATTTATATCGCAATTCTAAACAATGATGATAAGTTACAGAAAAAACAGAAGATACAGAATAGTCTATTTTATGGTTTCAAAAATCCTCAAATATCTTCTATTACAGGTACGGATTGGGCACACGTTAACTATCCGCATTTACCTGATAAAAGGACTAACGACATAATTTTAGATAGACGGCATTATATCAAATATTCAAACCGTCTGATTAACTTAGAAATGAGACAATGTGACGAACTAGGAATTTATATATACGCGCATAAAGCAACCAGGCTATATGATGATAGTATCATTTATACAAACGAATACATGATAGAAGATAGACGTCATAGATTTTTATTTGGTCACACAAAAATGGACAAACATATTTTTACACTTTACAATCAAAACAAGTTTTACTACCAAAATAACACGATTGGAAGCCAAGTGAATAATTATATCCAAACAAGTAAAAAAATTTGAAAAAGTTGTTGACTTATACACTCAATGGGTGTAAAATGGTATTATCAAATAAAGAAAGGCACTCAAAAGAGTGAAAGGTGGTTATTATGAATGTTACAGTTAAAATTTACAATGGTGTTAAGTACAATATGGAAACTGAAAAGGTTGCAGAGGTTGAGTATAAGCATATTAAATGTTTTGAAGTTGTAACAGGAGAAAGAGCGACGGAGATAGGTAATGAGACAGACTCAAACAGCAGAGATGAATATAACGAGTATTTAGTAATTACTTTAGAGGACGGGGAAATATCAACCTTTTGTAATAGTCGAGTTGATTTATTTATAATTTAATATAACATAGCTGCCCTACCGGCATGACGGGGAGAAAGTGAGTGATTATATGACATATAAAAAAGCAATTATTTTATTGAGTATGATTGAAACACATGGAAGTTTATCAATACTTGCTAAAGAAAAGTCAATACAAGCACTTGAAAAGCAAATACCAAAGAAAGTATTAGAGGACAAAAATACATACCTATGCCCTAACTGCGGTGCAAATGCAGAAACAGATTGCGGTGATGATATGTTAGATTATCGTTTGAATTATTGCGATAATTGCGGGCAGAAATTAGATTGGAGTGATTTTTCAAAAGTGAAAGAAGCACTTGAAAAGCAGATACCGAAAAAGCCGCAATATGAAGCAGAAGGATATTCAAACGGAGAATTGGTATACGATTATGCCAAATGTCCTATATGCGGTCACGACTTTGAGTATGACATAAACGATTGGGGTTGCGAGTATTGTTCTGATTGCGGTCAAAAATTGGATTGGAGTTGATGAAGAATGATATATTCTACAACTTTACAAAAGAAATGGAAAGAAATATACATCATATAAGAAAGTGAGGTGTAGATGTTCATGTTAAACGATTTTTCAAAATTGAAAGAAATTCGGAAAGAAAAAGGTTTCACGATTGCCGAAATATCCAAACAATTAGGTGTACCACTTAGAACTTATGAAAATTGGGAGAACGGATATAGAGTTCCGCCAATATGGTTACAAACATGGATATTAGAAAAAATAAGGGACTTATAAGTCCCTTATTTTATTTCTATCGAATTACAATACCATTTGATAAAATATTCAATATCTCTCCAATCTCGTCAGCCGTTGGTGTTCCTGTATTGAATTTCTGTATTTGTGGACGTTCGCATTCAGTATATCCTTTTAAGTCTGATAATTTATATGATTTCATGCAAGGATAACCTTCAATTTTCCCATAATTCTTTGCCCTATAATAGCGTGGGTGTTTTATAATCAGATAAGGTTTCAAACAATGATATAAACCTATTCCGTTACTTATCTTTCCGTTGATATTCAAAGCAGGCGGTGCGAATGAATTACCTACTAAGTTACTTCCACCTTTAGACGGCTTTGTAACTTCCATTTGCTGACTATCTTCTGACGGAATAACCGATGATTGAAAGTTGGTTGCAATATTCGTACCGGCAGAAATAGCAACATCTGCTACACTTTTAGCAATATTCGTTCCCATTTCCAACATTGAAGATAGGGTATAAGGTACATCTATACCAAAGGTGCATGACAATGTTTCAATCGTTGTTCCGGATATTTTAAGATTATAGTCCAATATTCCTGTAGTAATATCTAATGAATATGTTATATCAAGAGGTCTTTCCATAACCATATTTGTGTCAAGTTTATGATAACCATAAAAAGGTAAAAACAAATATAAATCGGTATATGGTGCATAATCAGTAAATGCGTGAGGTCTGCTTTTGCTGCTATATAAAGTATAAGTATCACTCTTTCGTAAATCAAACGTACATATCTTTCCATTACCAGCACACGAATTTATTTTTGTATAGTTTTCATCTGTCTTAAATCTTCCTAAAGTAACTCCTTGTGATGTCGTTCTAAAAAAATCATTATCACCAGGTTTCAATGGATAGTATTTCAACGATAACACACATTCAGACATATTATTATATAGCCCGGTTATCGTATTAAATAAAATATCGGATAAATCAACATTATTCCAAAACCATATTATAAATGCCGTAATTTCTGCTGTATTCATTTTATAAAAGAAATTTGTTCCGGCAGAAAGTTGGCTTTGTGCCGGGTGTGTATTTTCTTCCGTTGGTATCCAAACATCTATCTTATAACCATTATCTTCTTTCCCGTCATCATCTTCTTTTAATGTAACCTCGTTTCCGCTGCTATCCGTTACTCTTGCATCATCCGGAATTGTACCATTGTTTATATATTCGGTAGCCTGCTCTTCATCAGATGTCACTAGGATATTATAAAATCGGTGATAACCTGCTAAAGGAATGTCGCTATCAAGATATGTTTGATTAACACCTAGTCGGTCTAACCATTTAGCATTTACTTTCGTTAATTCAATACAACCTTGTCCAACGGCTTTATTATATAGAGCCGTATTACTGTCAAAATTCCAAAGTGCATAATTTTTTGAAACTGTACCATTATCAGGTGAATTATTTTTAGAAATAGTCCTATTTGATAATGCGTATTCTTTCAAATAACCTAACTTGAAACTATCTGTTATTGTATCGGCATTTTTATAAAATTCTTTTGTTGCTAAGTTGTAAGTAGATAAATAATAATTTATATTTCCGGAAGTAGCATTTTGAATATTATTATAAATCGTATTGAAATTTCCACCGGTTAGAACCCATTTATCAATATTTTCCAAAGTAAAAGACCAATCCACGTTGGTTGGTGGGTTTGGTACTCCGTTGTTATTTAATACATCTACTCCTAAGTTTTTTGATAGAATAGATTTTTTCGTAAGGGTGTAATTTCCATTTCCTTTTAGGATCCAAAACTTGCCACCTTCATCTGTTTCTTTCTCCAGTAAGCAAACTCTACCGCTACTCTTGAACAGTAAAGCATATAAGGTGGCACTATAATCAATCTGTTGGAAATTTGGATATGTGGAATTTCCCCACAAATAAATACCGTCCGGTATAGGTTCGCTCAATATACATTTCTGTTCTTCGGAAACAATACTTTCAATTTGTTTTTTTAATTCTTCTTTACTATCATATACATCAGCCATTACTTATTCCCCCTGTTGTTCCTAATACGAAAAACCCTTCACTCGTTGTAAATGTATCATATGTTGCGTCCGGATAGTGGCAAGTGATAGACACATCGCTACACATAGGCAAGCGGTTGTCTATAATGGAATAGTTCTTTTTGTTTTCTTGTCTTGCCACTAATTGAGTAGAGTTTAGTATATCTTCTTTATATGTTTCTAATACGTCACAAGTCATGCTAACTTCCACTAATGCATTAACTATACGTATATCATCAATATAAAAATATCGGTTGAAATCCGGAATAAAACAGTAATTTGTCTGCCTAACATTATCATAATCAGAAAGTTGTAATAAAATAGTAGGATTTGTGATAGACGTGTTATTCTTTAGTGTTCCGGTTTTATCGAATTTTTTTGTTTTATCTTTCGGTATGACGTTAGGGGCAGATTTGTTTTGATAAAAAGTAATGATCATTGTTACACCTCGCTTTCATAATATAACTCGCAAATATAGGAAAAAAGTATTTCCATTACCTTATCATAAAAATTAAACAATGCAATTTGTCTTTCTTCCTTTAACATCTGCTGGTTGGAAGTTACGCCAATATTTCCATGTGTGTGAATGGTTGTTTTATCTTTTCTGTTATTAAAAGATTTTGTTTCACTTCCATTTGTACTAGAAGAGTCTCCGAAATGATTAAAATTTTCGGTATCTGTTAAATTGCTATATGATGTAACATTTTCAGAATTTGGTTGTTGTGAAACGCTATCAAAGGCAGTAACTTTTTCAGTATTTGTTACATTTCCATTTCTTTCCGTTGTATGTGTTCCTGTTTTTTCGCTAATTACTGTTTTGGTGTTAGAATTTTCTTCAAATCCTTCATATGATACAGTAACATCTTCAAATTTTTCCGTGTTCTCAATCGGAGAATATTCCTGTACTGTTGTGCGATATAATGTTTTAATCGCATACAGATTGGTTTTTAATGAAAGTGTAAGCAAGTTTTCAATCGTAGAAACATCATTACTTATCAGAATACGTTCGCCATACATTAACATGGTTCTTGTATCATATAGTGGATAGTAGTCTTTATAATCGGCCATATATTCTAATGGAACGTATTCCAATGGTAGCATTGGTTTGTTGTTGTCGGTACAGTATTTATAGTACTCTCTTAATCTCATTCTTCCTCACTTCCTTCCTGTTGGTTATCTTCCTTCTGGTTAACATTCGTCATATCGTCCGTTTTGTCACTCTGAATAATATCTAATGAAATTTTCCAAGGTGTAGAAAAGTCTACTTTCATGTCAATCCCTAAAATATCATTCACTTTATCACAAAATTTCTTTCTTTCCGTGAATTTATTAAACGGCTGAATGGTAGAAAGAGTTTGCGAACCCATAACTTCCTCTTGTGTTAATTGAGCCATTTTACCGGTACCTTGAACCGGTTGTCCGTTTAATGTATAGAACCACCTATTCAAATCATCATAGTATTTTGATAAATATTGAATTGTGTGTGCCTGCTCAGGGTGAGTAAGTGAGTAGGTTTCCAAAGGTTCGTTTCCTAGTTCGTTTGAAATCAAATCATCACATAAGACAGTTGCAGGTTTTCCTTCATCAATGCTTTCTAATGCTTTATCAATTGCTTTCTTTACCTTGTCATTTTTAGCAGAAATCATATTGGACATCCGGCATTGAAATAAAGCCGTTCTGAGTGATTTTTTAACCTCGCTTTGATTTAATGCGTATTCATATGTTGTAAAATCGGGTGAATGTGTAGAATTATTCCAACAAATAACAATATCTTTATCAATTTCTCCGTCATAGTTTGTGCCATTGTATGTCAAAATTGTACCTCGTTTCGGAATACCATAATCATTAAAATCGCCATTCAGAATAAGCGAACCATATACCGGAATACCGTCCTTTACTGTCATTCCCACAAAACCTTCCATGTTAAGAATTAACTCAAATAGCCATAAATCGATTTCCGGATTTATTTCATAGGTAAACATGGAGTGCATGAATTGTAAAGCCTGTATATAGGAATTGAAAAATGCTATGTTGTTATTAAATTTGTTTTTATGTTTTTCTAAAAGATACTTATAAAAAATCATATTATCATTCCTTCCTTTTTTTGTTGAAAAAAGGGAAGATAACACTTCCCTCTTTTCATTATTAAATTTTTAATCTTAATCAAGAATAAATGCTACCATAGGGTAATCGCTATCAATTATCTGATTTGTAAGTGCGTGCAAGTATTCATTCCAGAAGTCGGCGGAAGCGGTATAACTGGATGTCATTTTCTCTTTATAAATGGTAATACCAATTGCTTTTCTATCGAATAAAAGGCCAATAACGTTAGAAATCTTCACAGCTTCCGTTCCAATTCCTAATTTATTCGTTGGGTCGGCTGCTAACGAAATTACTGACGTATTAGCAAAATCAAAATCTTCTGTCTTTTCGGATGATGTAATTCCTTGCCACATAGGAATTGTTTTGCTTTCTCCAAAGTCAATCATCTGTTCGTTATAAATACCGCTTTTAGCGAATTTCAAGTTCCGGGCAAACTCGCTTAACAAATAAAGGTTGTTGTCTGTTGATTGCATAGGAATGTTCCCATTGTTATATGCAACCGTTCTAACTTTCATATTATCACGAATTTGAGCAATTCGTCTGCTCGCATAAACAAGAAATTCTTCCTTTTTAAGAGCCTGTTCTGCCGTTGTTGCTTCAGGAATAACACCTTCTGCGATTGCTTCAGTTAGCAAATGTACGGAAGTTTGGGTTGCCTTATCTGAAATCGCAATAGCACCTTCAACAAGAATAGACGCGTATTTATCCATTGCAAATTTCAATGTTTCACGGATAACGGTTCTTATTTTAGTCAAATATTCATTCATTCTATCCCATGATGTAAATGCTTCCGTAAGCATTTCAGATTGAATGGAAATCGGTATCATGATACCTTTACCTTCTTCATAAATCTTACTAATTACTTTCGGTTGATAGAATGTATGTTCAATATCGGAATATGAATGTTTGTCCTGTAATGAAAACATAGGGCTATCCATAATATCTGCCATGTCAATTTTGACACGTTCGATAAATCCTCCCCATTCTACCCTATTAACGATTATATCGGAATAGAGGGGAGTATAACTCAATCCCTCAATTTCCCTTCTTCCAAGAATGGAAACCAGTGCTTTTGTAAATTTCTCCGTTGTCATGGTGGTATTGGTTATATCCTTACCAATATCGACAAGTTTTGACGCGTCTACAGGGGAAATAGCACCTACTTTCGACATGTATTCCGTTCCCATTGCTTGAGCAACGGCTTCCTGTAATACGCTTGATACATTTTCTAATTTCATTTTTATCCTTCCTTTCTTTATTTCACACGTTCATGATGACGTGTTTATATTTTTTTACTTCCATATCGCCCTTATGTGTCTTTTTCGGGTGGCCTGTTTCTAAAATAATGAAATGCTTGTCCATTTTGCGACATTCGTCAATGATTGAGCCTGTTGTTATATATCGTCCTAACTTTATCTTACCATAAGATAAGTTTACGGCTACTGATACAAGACTGCTGCAATCTGTATTGACTAGTGGAAATGTTTCATTTTTTATCATTTTTTTAATCACTTTCCAATTCCAATCATATTTCTCACAAACATCATATAGCATAAACCTAGTGTCCATTGCGTAACCGATTTTTTTCGATAGACATAATGCTTTCATTATTTTCGCACATTTGCGACCTCGTGATAATGATTTGAAACGGATTGTGTGTGATTGTCCAAAATCATACCAGGGTGCAATTTTTAATTCTTTACCATTTTGGTTTCCCGGCTTTCCACCTTTTGCTTTTCCATTTTCGCCTAGTGACGCCCAACCATAAAAATTTGTCATAATTCGTCATCTTCTTTCTGCTGTAATAGTAATTGAATGGATTGTAATGCTAACGTATTCTGCTCTAAAGCCGTAGTGGTTTTATCACTACGGCTAATAATGTAGTAGAGCAGACAGAAACACATTACTATTGGAAATCCACAAGTTGATACTGCTTGAATGAGTTCTGTCATTTTTTTCACCTTCTCTCTTTAGAAATCAAATGGATTATAAGGTTCTTTCTCTACAAGTTCCTCTACAATGATAGCAACCGGATACATGCCATTTCCGTTTGTTTTAAGTTTTACTCGAATAACAGAATTTTCTCCAACAGAAGAAGCGTTCAGTTTTTCGTTGTCGTTTGAAACAGTTGGAATTTCAAATTTGGAATGGAATGAAATGTTGTTACATGTTTCATTCGTTAAGATTTCCGGAAGAAATCTGTCACTTTTTACTTCTGAATAAGCACATTTTATAAAATCAGTAGGTTTTTCAGAAAGTAATTCAAGTTTGAATGATGTACCCTCGTTAGTACTAAATGATTTGAGGACTTTTCCTTTTACTACCTCATAAGTTGTTTCTTTTGCCATGATTTGTCACCTTTTCACGCTTTGCGTGCCTTTCTTTTATTATTTGTAATAATTTGTTATTACATGACTAATTATAACCGAATATGTGAAATAATGTCAAGACTTATTTTTTCAATTTGTGCAAATTGCACAAATATTTTTCCGATCCGGGT
>CAMEMA010000020.1 GCA_945926705.1 uncultured Clostridia bacterium | reverse complement strand
CGCAGAGGCCATTTGAGAAAGAACAGTTTTGTCAGAAAGAGGCATAACCTTTAATGAAGTTGCTAAAAAGCTGGTTCCGCCAAATATCAATACTATTATTCCGCCAAGCATAAAAAGAACTTGCTTTGCAGTTTTCTGGGAAGGCTCTTTAAAACTAGGTATCGCATTGCTTACTGCTTCCACTCCTGTTAAAGCGGAACAACCTGATGAAAAAGCGCACAAAAACAATGTCAATGACATTCCCTGCGTAGTGGTAGAAGTCAATCCCGAAATTTGTTCGGATGAATAAGTAATAGGTGACAAAGAATGGTTAAAAAATCCTATAAATCCAGCAAATATAAGTGAAAACATTGAAAATATAAACACATACGTCGGTATACCAAAAACTTTGGAAGATTCTCCTATACCACGAAGATTAATTAAAGTTATGACCCCTACACAAATCAAAGATATTATTATCCTATATGGTTCCAATGCCGGATAAACTGCCAAAACAGCAGCAGTTGATGAAGATACGCTTACGGCGACCGTCATTATGTAATCTATAACTAAACATGTAGCGGCCAAAAGCGAAAATTTCTTTCCAAAATTTTCTTTTGCTACAACATACGCTCCACCGCCATTAGGATAATGATTGATTATCTGAGAATAGGAAAAAATCAATATCAAAAGCAGTATTATAATCGGAATGCTTACCATACCTACGTAATTTACTGCCATAATTCCCAAAGCAGGTACTAAAGCCATTAGAATTTCCTCAACAGCATATGCCACAGAAGATACCGCATCACTTGCCATTATGGGAAGTCCCCACAAACGCGACAATTTTTCGTTTTTTAATTGGTCATCTTTAAGAGCAGAACCAAGCAAAATTTTTTTCAAATTTTTCAAATTATTCACAATGACATCTTCTCCAGTTTCAATATTTAAATCTCAGGTTTCGGTAACAATATTATCATAAAATCAACAAAATACAAAATATTTTTTAAATTATAAAATATGCTTGCTCCAAAAAGCAAACATTTTAAGTATTATTTGGTTTAAATTTAAAATATTAAAAGTCATTTTTGGTTATTATTCAACTTGATTTTGAAGTCTTCGTATAATATCACGTCTTATTTGTGTTTTTTCTTTGTCAATTTTGATGTTTCCTAAATTATCTAAGTAAATTATAGTCCCTTCTGATATATCTTCGCTTAATTTTTTAAAAGGAATAATCTTAACTTCTTCATTCTGATCTTCACATACTAAATAATCTTTTTCAATCTTATCCACAGATAAAAAATTCAAAACCACATCACTTCCCTAAAATTATTTTTCACTTTTCATTTTTATATCGTTTCCATCAGTAGACAATATTATAGTGCCTCTTTCATCTGTTCTGTAAATCTTATCGCAAAATTTATCGAGCCTTTTAAGAATGATTTCTTTTGGAAGATTACTTTTATCCGGTCCAACAGAAATTACCGCATACTTCGGTTTTACTTTAGATAAAAAATTATAAGAACTGGAAGTTTTACTTCCATGGTGACCTACTTTAAGAACGGTTGCCTTTAAATCGGCATTTGAATTAATAATATCTTCTTCTTCAACTTTCTCTGCATCTCCGGTAAAAAGAAAACTTACATTATTATATTTTATCTTCATAACAACAGAATTACTGTTTAAGTTTTCATGAGGATTTACAGGACCTAAAATTTCAATTTTTATATCCCCTATATTAAAATTTTCGCCACTCTTGACATATTTGACTTTTATATTTTTTTTCTTTAAAGCTTTCAACATTTTTTCATAAGTTAAAGAAGTAGGAGTAATATTTTTTGGTACTCTAGCAGCTATAAACTTATCAATTTCAAATTTTTCTATAACATCTTTCATTTGCCCTATATGGTCACGATGAGGATGCGAAACTACTACCAAATCAAGCTTTTTCACACCTTGACGTCCCAAATACTCTGTAACTACATTTGTTGGTTCTTTATCGGCAGCGTCAATCAGAATATTTTTATCTTTATACTTTATGTAACAACAATCAGCTTTTCCGACATCTAAAAAATGAAGGTACATATTGTCTTCCGAATTTTTTTGATTGATTTCTGAATTGTTTCCTACGTCTGAACTTTCTATTAACCTATTCCAACTGAAATCTTTTAACAGACTATTGTTAAAAATGAAAGCAAAACACAAAATAATGGGGATAATATACCAGTAATTAAATTTTAATTTTTTGAAGTATTTCATTTTTCATTTCCTACTTTTGTTGATTCATATTCATTTCCATGAACTGTTGATAAGTTATAAGTACTTGTCTTGGCTTTGACCCTTCATGCGGTCCAACTATTCCCATTTGTTCCATTTCATCCACAAGTCTTCCGGCTCGAGCATAACCTACTCTCAGCCTTCTCTGAAGCAAAGAAGTCGATGCTTGTCCTGCTTCAACTACGCACTTGATAGCCTCATTCATCATGGGGTCTTCAGAACCTTCTCCTGAATTGGAGTCATTTCCTTTGGAATTGTCAGAAATAGCATTTTTTTCTATTGCGTCAGCTATTTTAGAGTCATATTCACTTTCTTGAGAATTCTTTATAAATTCTACAATTTTTTCTATTTCTATGTCAGTTACGTAACAACCTTGAACACGAATAGGCTTTGGTGAACCTACGGGCGAAAACAACATATCTCCACGCCCTAAAAGCTTTTCCGCTCCACTCATATCAAGAATAGTTCTTGAATCTATCTGAGATGAAACAGCCAATGCAATACGACTTGGAATATTAGCTTTTATTATACCCGTAATAACATCTACTGACGGGCGCTGAGTAGCTATTACAAGGTGCATTCCTGCCGCACGAGCCATTTGAGCTAATCTACATATATAATCTTCAACTTCGTTTGGAGCTGCCATCATAAGGTCTGAAAGCTCATCTATTATTATCACTATCTGAGGCATTTTTTCGAGAACCTCACCTTCTTTATCGGTAAGGCAAGGATTGCGTTCTATTAAATTGTTATATGAGTCTAAATCTCGGACATTATTTTCCGCAAATCTCTTATACCTGTTGAGCATTTCATTTACCGCCCAATTTAGAGCACCGGCCGCTTTTCTGGGATCTGTAACCACAGGGACAAGAAGATGAGGTATTCCGTTATAAACACCCAATTCCACCACTTTAGGGTCTATCATTAAAAGTTTAACTTCATCAGGTTTTGCATTATAAAGTAAACTTATTATGAAAGAATTTATACAAACCGATTTTCCCGAACCGGTAGAGCCTGCTATTAGCAAATGTGGCATTTTTGCAAGATCTGCAGTCATGATTTCCCCCGAAATGTCTTTTCCGAGAACAACTGTAAGTTTGCTTTTAGAAGATGTAAATTTACTAGATGAAATTAATTCTCTCATTTTTACGACACTTACAACTTTATTTGGTATTTCAACTCCAACAGCTGCTTTTCCGGGTATGGGGGCTTCAATTCGTACACCAGAAGATGCCAAATTCAAAGCTATATCATCTGAAAGAGTGGTTATTTTACTTATTTTTACTCCTGAAGCGGGCTGTAACTCGTAACGAGTAACGGCCGGGCCACGACTTATATCTATAATTTTAGTCTGAACGTTAAAGCTTTTCAAAATTTCCACAAGCATTTTTCCGTTATTATTAAGCTCTGCAGTTATATCGCTCTCATGAGGATTATCGGATTGATTTAGCATTTCAAGTGGAGGAAATTTATAACTTCCACAAGTGTCAGAATTTTTAGAAAGAGTATCATCTCGGTTAATACTGGAATAATCTTCTGATTTGAACAAATTTTCAGGTTTATTGTCAGATTTAGATTTTTCCATAAATTTTTCAGTAACTTTTGAAATATCTTCATCTTCTTTTTCAGGCTTTGAAAATACTTTGGAAACACCCTCTAGAAAAGTACTCATTTTTTTGCTCTTTTCTTCCGTATTTAAATTTTTATTCAAAGCTTTGAAACTTTTAATTTCCTCAGACTTATCATAAATTTTCTCTTTAACAGCTTTTGCAGGTTCTGAAAACATTTTGAAAAATTCAATTAATCCTGTACCCGTTAAAAACATAATACATAAAAATATAATTATAATATTTGTAATTCTGGCACCAACAGAACCAAACGCCCAAACAAGAGGCGCTCCTATCAACGCACCGAACAAACCGGAATTTTTGCTAAGAAACCCAGATTTAAACTGATCGAGTATATAATTAAAGTCAATAGCATTATATGAAACTTGATTTGAATTGAAAGAAAAAACATAAATTAGAGAGCAAAAGAAAACAATTGTAATCGAAGATAATATAAGTCTTAATTTGACACTATTATCTGTTTTTCCCAAAGCGTCCAGAACTGATACACAAAAAAGCAATGCCGGACACAGTATTGAGCAAACTCCAAATAACGCAAATATAAAATTATGTATCCAAAGCCAAATATTTTCTCCAGGAACTATAACCAAAAAAAACAAAAGTACAGCAAAACTAAACAATAAAACAGATTTCAGCGGATTATTTATTTTATCAGAAGACCTAATTACACTCTTTTTAAATTTTGGCTTTAACGATTTTTTCCCGGTACCTTTCTTCATTTTAACTCCATTCCTTTACAGAGAAAATCCTGTAAAAATATTGACTCCCATATAATTTTCCACGACTCCTACAATTACACACGCCAAACCCAAAACAAAAGTATATATTACAAATACAATCATTTTATCGGTTTTAAGGAGCCATTTGAAAAGCTTAATCGACAAAAATCCCACAACTGCTGAAATAACCATACCTACTACAACAGGCGTCATTCCTACCGAATCTACAGCTCCTGCTTTTACTGCATCTTTAAGTTCAAGAACAGCAGCGGCCATTATTGCAGGTATTCCAAGAATAAAAGAATAATCCAGTGCAGTTTGTTTATTGATTCCTCTCATAAGTCCGGTTGAAAGAGTTGAACCTGAACGCGATATTCCCGGAAAAATTGAGGCAATAAGTTGGGTAACTCCAACCCAACCCGCATCCATAACATTAAATCGAGTTCTTCCGTCCCAAATCTTTTTATTGTTGTTGCAATCGGTGTAAACGTAACTGAACTTAGCTGTTTTGCGATGATTTACTCCAGCTTTTAAAAGAATACTCGTAACAATTAAGGATATTCCAACCATTAATATATTCTTATCACTTGCCAATTCTTCCGCAACACCTTTTATATCGGTTCCGCTACCGGGTACAGGAAGAAAAAGTAAAAAGAGCGGTAAAAGTCCTATTACAAGCATAACAACAAGATTTTGAAAATCCGTTAACTTTTTAAATTCAAATTTACCTGAAAAAATATTTACAATGATTTCAAAAAATGCTTTTATAAGATTCCAAATAGTTTTATGGTAAACTGCCAAAACCGCTAAAAGCGTACCTATGTGTAACATTACATTAAAAAATAAATTATTTTCTCTGACTCCTAAAATATGCTGAGCTATAAGCAAATGTCCACTGCTCGAAACCGGTAAAAACTCCGTAAGACCTTGAATAATTCCCTGTATGACTGCGTCCAAAATATTCATTAACTTGTACTCCTTATAGGATTTTTTCGTTTATGTTTTAAGCATATGTAATTACTAAACGTTTACATGCTTAAATTTTAATTATATCAAATTCAAAATAAAATTACACCGCTAAAAGTCAACTATTTTACAAATCGTAAAACAATACCTGTTGCGGTGAATTATATCTCAAAATAATTAATTTGAATTAAATTTAACGTTTCGTTATACGTGATTTGGATTTTGATTTTTTATCTATTTGTTTATAAAGACAAGCTATTGCATCAGAAAGCGTCCCTACGCTGTCTATAAGTCCTTCTTTAACCGCTTGTTCTCCTTCGATTACAGAGCCTATATCCATAACCAACTCTTCGGTATTCATACAAAGTTCATAAAATCTTTTTTCAGATATTTTTGAATTAGATACAACAAAATCAGCTATACGTTTTTGCATTCTTTTAAAGTACTCAAATGATTGCGAAACTCCTACAGTAGTACCTCCACTCCTTACCGGATGAACTGTCATAGTGGCAGAACGCGCTATAAAAGATTTATCTGCACAAACCGCAAGAGGAACACCTATAGAATGTCCTCCGCCTATAACCATAGAAACAGTAGGTTTACTCATACCGGAAATTAATTCTGCCATTGCTAAACCTGCTTCTATATCGCCACCTACAGTATTGAGTAAAATCAAAAGACCTTCTATGTGCGGGTCTTCTTCTATAGCCACCAATTCAGGTATAACGTGTTCGTACTTTGTAGTCTTATTTTCTTCCGGAAGATAAGTATGCCCTTCAATTTGTCCTATTATTGTCAAACAATAAATTTTTTTCTTATTTGAAGAAGTTATCACCGAACCTATGTTCTGAATTCTTTCATACTGTTTTTCACTTCCTGTTGCGCTACTTTCAGAAAAACCATCCTGTTTAGATTCATTTTTCAACATCTTTGAATTTTTTTGTTGACTCATTCTCTATCACCCCTTAAATATATCTTTTCAAAAATCGAACAAAGAATTCCTTTTGTTCTTTTATCCAATTTGTAATAAATAAAAAAATATTGACTTTATTTTAAATAATGTTATAATTACATATAAATATTTTGACTGAAAGGGGCGAATAAATTGAATGACTACTTATTTGAACTAGCAAAAAAATTAAACGCCAATCCTGAATATCGGAAAAAAATACTTGAATGTAAAAATAAAGAAGAAATTTTTAATTATTGCAATTCAATTTGCGGAGGGTACACAAGAGAAGAATTGGAAAAATTTATTCTGGGAATAATCAGCGTTGAAAATCTCAACAAAGTTCCAGTTTCCGATGGCGAACTTAAAAATATTTCAGGAGGAATGGAAAAAGGTACAGTTAAGCAAATATCAGACAAGATTGACGCCATTTCCGGTGCTCAAAGTATTTTACTGAATCTTTCTAAAGTTTTCAATAAAGTATATTTTATGAAAGATATGGATAATCTATCACCTCGAGAAATAATGCAGCTTACCATGGATTTAGCCAGTAGCTTAGGAATGAATTAGGCTAAGAAGAAAGGAAAAATCATATGGATTACGAAAAACTGATTACAAATAAAGGACTGTTAAATTTTTTAAAAAATATTTCAAAAGATAAAAATTCTATTGAAAAATTCTTTTCATGTGGTTCTCTGCGAAATATGTATCAATATGCATCGGAAATTTCAAATGAAGAATTTTCTTTTGATGAGTTTAAAAGTGCGTTACATTTACTTTTTAAACATGCACATGAAATAAGAGAAATTTCTGAGTGCGATGAAAAGACTATAATGGGAGGGAAAAAAACAGAAAGTAATATTATGTCACTCATGATGATGGCTATACCTGTTATGAACGCCGCAATGTCTATTTATCAATATTCAAATATTTGTAAAGAACTTGACGAAAAAAATAATCATAGTAAAAGATTAGAGGAATATTACAAGCCTGATAAAGACGCTAGAGAAGATATGATAAAGAAAGAAATAGCTTTGCTTGAAAATAAATTAAAAGACAACAATAAATAAATATAGGGAGTGGATTATTATGCCAGAAAATAAATTTAATATAAATAAAAATTTATCCAATTTTTTCAACACTATATCTAAGAACCAAGAAGAAGTAAAAAAATTATTTTCACTTTCAGATATAGATGAAATGTACAAATATGCACTTTCTAGATCGGAAGGTGAATTTTCAAAGGAAGAATTTAAAAATGCTTTAAGTTTAATGGTAGACTATTTGAAAAATCCCGAATCCGGCAAAATATCCGATGACGAAATGGAAAAAATAACAGGAGGTGCAGAAGAAACTACTCTGAGATCTTTAGCTATGATGGCGCCTGCAATAGCTTCATTGATTGAAACTTTACTTAATTTGGGTTACAAACGTAAAGCAGAAAAATATCAAAAAGAGTTGATGCAAGAAAATAAACCTCTAAACGATCTCGAAATGAAGAAGAAAGAATACGAACTTAGACTAGAGATACAAAATCTCGAAAATAAACTTAAAGAAAAAAATAAAAATAATATAAATGAAGAAATTAAAAATAATTAAAATGTAGTTTAATCTAAAAGGAAGTGATATAACGTGAATGAATATGAAAATATCGCGGAATTTTTTAAAAATGTTTTGATTAAAAAAGATTTAGAAAAAGAATTTCTATCTTGTAGCGGAATCCAAGAGATGTATGATTTTACGCTTAATCACTGTAAAAATAAATTCTCAAAGGAATATTTTGAAAAGTTCATAAAAATAATTGAGTCAGAATCAAAAAAGTTAGATAACACGGAGTTAAGTAAAGTTTCGGGAGGATTGAGAGTTCCATTAGTAAATTCAGTCAAAGATTTTTTTACACTCGAAAAAAATGAAATTCCCGGAAATACTGAACTTAGCAAAGAATTGCAAAAGCAATTACCTACTCACAGGTCGGCTGCACAAATAACAGCTTCCGGATTAAATGCGCTGAACTTAAATATAAGGTTAATATCATCTCTGAAAGATATATATGAAAAATACAAAGAGCAAAACACACCGGAAAATAAAGTAATTCAAGAACTTAAAGAAAAAATTGAAGATCTCAAATACGAGCTCGGAAAATAATAAAATATAATCCACCAAGAGCTATCTCTTAGGTGGATTTCTGTACGTAAAAAACCTTCCGGAATCATCATTCCGAAAGGTCAATATTTTTATTATTGAGCTGTGCAATTACGAAGTATTTTAACTTTGTTCCTTGCAGCTGTATTCTTATGAATAATTCCCTTTGAAACAGACTGATCAAGCTTTTTAAGAGCTAACTTAACAGCTTTGCCGTTTATTCCTTCTTTTTCTTCCAAAGCTGCCTTTACAGCCGTTCTAAGAGCAGATTTATAAGCTTTATTTCTTTGAGTTTTTTTGCATATAACTTTTTCTCTTTTTTTAGCTGATTTAATGTTTGGCATGAAAATTTCCTCCCTCTAATTTTTATCTTTTATTACTTAAAAAAAACAACGCAAGTACTCCACATCCGGTATGTGAGCCTATGACAGGCCCTACTTCTCCAATTGTGACGTCCGTAACACCAAACTTCTTTTTAACTTTTTCTGCAAGAACCAAAGCGCTTTTCTCACACGCCGCGTGACTTATAAATATCTTCTGATGAGGAATGTCAACTCCGAATTTCTCCATTTTCGATACCATCACATCTATAGCTCGATCTCGTCCACGCACCTTTTCAGATACATATAATTTTCCGTCATCTTTAACGTGCAAAACCGGTTTTATTCCCATTACACTTCCGAATATCGCTGCTGCTTGAGATATTCTACCTCCACGCTGAAGATGATGTAAATCATCAACTATAAACCAATGGCATACTTTACACTTATTATCTTCAGCCCAACGCACTACTTCATCAAAAGATGAGCCATTTCGCTTCATGAGAGAAATATTATAAACGATCAACCCTTCACCGAGAGAAGCTGATAAAGAATCTATAATTTCTATTCGGTTTTGAGGATAACGTACACAAAGTTCTTTAGCAGCATGGCAAGCTGAACTATAAGTCCCACTGAGCCCAGATGAAAAACACACATAAATTATATCTTTACCCAATTTAAGATACTTTTCGAAATACTCCTCAAACTCTTTTGGATTAATCTGAGATGTTGAAGGTACAAGCTTATTACTTATCTTTTTGTAAAATTCATCGTTACTCATTTCACCGTCAAAATATGATTTTCCACCAATGCTAAATTTCATGGGTAAAACTTCTATTTCAAATTCTTTAACCATGTCACCCGGCAAATCCGAAGTCGAATCCGTTATTATTACATAATCATTCATACAATATGAGTTTAATCTCCCTTCTGAATGAAAATTCGGTGTTCTTTTCATCACCTTTCAAAAAAATACTATCTCTTGGAAAATTGAGGCGCTTTTCTTGCTTTTTTGAGTCCGTACTTTTTACGCTCTTTCATTCTTGGATCACGTGTAAGGAAACCGGCTTTTTTAAGAGCAAGTCTAAACTTTTCCGTATCAAAATCTAAAAGAGCTCTTGAAATGCCGTGTCTGATTGCTCCGGCTTGACCGGAAACTCCCCCACCATTAACATTGCACACTATATCAAATTTTCCCTGTGTTTCAGTAAGTGCAAGAGGTTGACGAACGATAACTTTTAAAGTTTCCAGTCCAAAGTATTCTTCTATATCTCTTCCGTTTACGGTTATCTTTCCTTCACCTTTGTAAAGTCTTACTCTGGCAACAGATTGTTTTCTTCTTCCGGTTCCGTAAAAAAACGGTTCTTTATCGTACATTATTTATTTCCCTCCGCATCATTCCAAAATTCAGGTTGTTGAGCTGCATGTTTATGCTCTGTACCTACTACAGTGCGTAATCTCACTATTTGTTTACGACCTAGAGAATTATCTTGAAGCATTCTTTCAACAGCCATATGCATTGCTTTCTCAGGGTGAGTGTTCATGAGAGTATCGTATCTTACGCTCTTAAGATTTCCGACATATCCCGTGTGATGATAGTGATATTTTTGAGTTAATTTTTTGCCTGTTAAAACGGCCTTCTCACAATTGATAACAATTACGTGGTCACCACAGTCAACGTGCGGAGTGAAAGTCGGTTTAACTTTTCCACGAAGCAAATTTGCGGCTTGAACAGCAATTCTTCCCAGTGGTTTTCCCGCTGCGTCTATAATATACCATTTACGCGCTACTTCGTTACTCTTCGCCATGTATGTAGACATGTTTCTTCCTCCTATTATTTAAAATCTAACTTATTTATAATAACATCACATATAATGAATTGTCAATAAAAATTTGATTTATACAAGCAAAATCTCATGTTTTCTCTCGTTTTTATATAATTTACTCATTTTATCTCATTTTTGACTTTTGCAAACCATTTTGAAATATATTTGCTGTAATATATAATAAATGTATAGAGAGATACAATATAAAAATTAAATAAATCAGTATTATAAGAATAATATTTTTTAGAAAGGTTCTAATTAAAGTGAATAAAAATCAAACAATATCCACAATGGATGGAAATACTGCGGCGGCTCACGCCTCTTATGCATTTACAGAAGTTGCAGCAATATATCCGATTACCCCTTCTTCAGTTATGGCAGACGTAACAGACAGATATTCGGTTTCAGGTAAAAAAAATATATTCGGCTCCGAAGTTCAAATAACTGAAATGCAATCCGAAGCAGGTGCCGCAGGAGCTGTACATGGGGCACTGTCGGCAGGCTCTTTGGCAACAACTTTTACTTCTTCTCAAGGTCTGCTTTTAATGATTCCAAATATGTATAAAATGGCCGGAGAATTGCTTCCTAGTGTAATTCACGTAGCCGCAAGAACTGTAGCTGCTCATGCACTCTCGATTTTCGGCGACCATTCAGATGTATACGCATGCCGTCAAACAGGATATGCTATGCTCGCTTCCAACTACCCTCAGGAAGCTTTTGACATTGCTTGCGTAGCACATTTAAGCGCAATTACAGGGA
>CAMEMA010000019.1 GCA_945926705.1 uncultured Clostridia bacterium | reverse complement strand
CTTTTATTTTTGTTCCGGGTAGTATTCCAAGGTCGGAAAGTCTACGTTTTTTTTGTTTACTTAATCTTACGGCAATAACTTTTAAATTTTCTCCGACAGAAGATTTGCTCAGTGGCATTACGCTTATTTCCATTATTTTTGCCTCGCTTACATAGTTTTTTACATATTATGTAAGTTTATGTATAATTGTTAAAAATGCCCTTAAAAGATTCAATAAAACCTTGTAAGAGCTAAATACTTTTAAAATATAAAATTATTTTTCTTAAGTATTATTTATAAATATACGGTCAAGTTGGGCTTTATTCTTTTCAAGCAAGTTGCTGCTAGAAATACTTTTTTGAGATACTTGCAATAAAATTTGTCCTATATAATCAACGAATTTTTTTGGCATACCTATCCAATTATTAGGCTCGATGTTACCTATAGTGTTTTCATTTAATTCACTAAATAATTTAAGGCGTCTTTTTATACTCTCTTGAAAGTCTAAATTAGACACATAATTAATATCTTTGACAATATCATTGAAAATAATATTCTTTACGTCATCAGAGTATTTTCCAAAATTATTTGTGTTTCTCTTTAGTGTTATGTTATATAATTTATGTGATTCCGATATGCTTGAGTCTGTGGTGTCTGAATATTTTTCTCGAAGTTTTTTCAATCCTTCATCGTCGCTTTCAATATTGAATAATATTACACCAAAAGCTCGACACATTAACCTAGCAGCTTTGTATTTGTGGATACATTTTTCATTATCATTCTTAATGTTTGAAAATTCTTGTTGTTGTAGCTTGATAAAGTTTTTGTCACTATAATATAAATTTGCGCCTTTTTTAGAACTTGTGTCATCATCATAATCTTTTGAGTCTATTTTTAGATATTTTTCTATTTTTTCTACGATTGTAAATATGTCTTTAGCTAATGGACAGAGGACTTTAGCGGGTACCTTATGGATATTAATTTTACCATTATTATTTCGTTTTTTACGATTATTATTGGTTTTGCCAATATCAGCATCAACATATATTTCTTCCGGTGACATTTTTTGGAATGCTTCATAATATTCTTGTAGTTTTTTGTTATTATTATAAAGTTCATTTTCTTCTTCAAAATTAATATTATCATTTCGATTCTTAGATATTCCTATCGTATGCTTGTTTATAGCTTTGTTGATTACCGATATTCTTTTTCTTATTTCTTCTATAGTTTTTAAACCTTCAGCTGCATACATTTCTTTTTCATTAATACTTTCTCGGTTAATTTTATCATCTTTTTTATTTCTGATGAATTTAGATAGTATTTTTATGCATTCTTGGTAGCCATTGTTTTCATTTGTACTGTTTTCGTTTGTATGGTTCTTGAGTTTTACTATACCATAGTTTATAATGCTTTCGAAGTTTTCTATAAAATCTAACTTACTTCTGTCAACATCAGATCCGCTTATAAAACTTCTCTCTATCATTTCAAGGGTACTGGAATTTTCTTTTGCAAATTCATTGATTAATGTTTCTAACTCCTTGAGAATGTTTTTTAAATTTTGGGAAGAACCATATTTCGATCGCATTAGTGATATGATAGTTGCAACATGTCTTAATTTCTTCTTTGTGCACATATTATCTATACTGTAAGGTTCAAACTCCTTTAAAAGTTCGTCGATATCGTTATGAAGATAAATACTAAATTTATTTTTATATTTGTTTCTTTTATTTTCTTTTAATTTCAATTTAATAGGTCCGGATAAGGAATTGTTTTCTGTTAGTTCATTGCTTTCGTTACTTTCATCATCTTTATCTTCTTCATTTAAATCATCGGCAAATGGGAATTCGTCAATAAATTTTGACAAAAAATCTCCACAAGACACTATTTTATCAATATCAGGTGTATCTAACTTTTGTTCTCCAATATAATACTTTATATCTGAAGAAACTTGCAATATATCACTGATTTCGTCTTTGGTTAATTGATTATATAAATTTTCCAATTCACTTTTATCTTTTTCACATAACGAATTATAAAAATCTTTAATACCAATTTTAGGGTTACTTTTTGAATATAACTTATAGACTTCATTCCATATTTTAAGAATTTTCGTTATAGCACTTTTAATACTTTTTTTCTGCATATTTTCGTTTAATGTTTTTAAATCATTCTCATATGATTCATCCCAGTATTTTTCATAAGATTTAAAATCAAGGTTGGATAATTTTTTTCTAAATATAAATTGCCGCACTGCTGTACTAATTTTGTCTGAAGAAGCTCTTCCTGTTTTTGATAGGGATACCAACAGATTGAAATTTTTATCATTGTCATTTATAGCACCGTTATTTATCTGATATAAAGCATAAACTTTAATTAATCTGATTTTTTCGTCACTAACCGATCCGAAAGAATAGGAATTATTTACATATCTTGATTTTAATATCTTTTCTTCTATATGTTCTGTTAGTTGATTATTCTCAGAAAACAGTTTTTCAACGTATTCTTTTTCTCCTTCCTCTGCTTTTTGTAAATTTTCCAAAAATTTTTCTATCTTAGATATCTTTGATTCCATTGCTTGTTCAAGAGAAGCAGGAACTTCAATGCCCGAATAACTTGATTTTTCTATCTCTTTAAGAGCTTTTATGTCTGATTCATTAGTATCATATAAGGATTTTTTAAGTATACCTAGTGCCTGTGCATAATACCACATTTTCATTATTAGTCCTGTATCTAAATTTGCATCAGATATATTCAACGGAGCTCCCATTTGTATTCTCGTAACTATATTACTGGTTTTTGTATTTAATTCATTTAAAAGCTCATCGCATTTTTCCTCACTGAAATTTTGTGTTTCCGACTTTACTTTATCTATAAATGCTTGAATCGCTTTTATCGTTTCACCACTAACTGTAAACTGAGGAGTTGACATGACAAACTGAGGTTTTTGAATTAAAGAATTTGTTCCCCCCGTTTCAGGTTTCATTGTGCTTTTAGTCATTGATAATCCGGAAAATGTCATTTTATTTAACCTCCCTTTTTTATGGATAAATTTTTATCTCAAAGCTTGAGTAGCAATAGCTTGACCTGTTAACAGTGCTTTTTCAGGCATTCTGTATTTTTTCATTTTTGACAAATCCATGCCGCTTATAACTGTACTGGACTTAGGAGGTACTTCTCTATTATCCTTATAAGTTGCTAAAATTTGTTTACTTATGTCAATATTTGCAGAAGCTTTTAAGGGAATTCCCCACTGTGAAAATGTACTAAAAGTAACATCCATGGATTCAAAAATACCAAAATATTCTATATCTCCCCATTCAAATAAGACATAAATATTTGGCATGCCGGAAAATTCAGATAACCTTTTTAAACTTGTATCATTCGACGAAAGTAAAGACATAGAATCTGAACATATCATTCCTTCTGACGTCCTAACCATATACTCATCGTATACATCGTAGTTAAGATCTATATTTATCTGATCTTGAGACCTTTCACGCGTTTTTCTTATGACCTCATAATTTCCTAACGATTTACTTGTTTGTGCAATATGGTCTTGTTCTCTGCTTATCATATTTCCATAGCGTAATCTTATATCAGTAGGGTTTATTTGAACCGGAAGAGCTTCCAAATAATTTATTTTTCTTGGAAATCTAAATGCTAGCCTAGGATCTGATGGGCTAAAAGGAGATACAGAGCTGTCGCTGCCTCCATCTTTAAAAATGTGAAAAACCGCTTTTGAAACTAAACTGAAATCATATAAAACATTTGTACGATAGTTAGCGCCGAGAGCCCCCAACGCACCGCCTATTTTCCCGCCTGCTTGGCTTATTTTGCTTCCAACGCCTTTTGCGATTGCTCCAAGTCCCATATACTCATCCCTCGATTTTGATTTATTTTGTTTGAATAATATAATATTTTTAATTCATTATACATTTAATGTATTTAAGTGTCAATAATTTTGCTTTGATAGTTGGAAAGTCATATTTCATTTAATATTTAAAATAGCTTATTGTGCATTTAAATAAACGATAAAGTATGTTATAATTCACGATGTAATCTAAATCAAAAATGGAGGTCAGTTTTTGAAATTTAAAGTTTGTAAAATAGTCTTTTTATGTGGATTTTTAGTTTTAATTCCGGGATGTAAATTGGAAAATTTTTTTGATATTCCGAGTGCAATGAATCCTCCTAGAATTTCTGAAAATCAGAATAAGATAAAAAGTATTGTTCACGAATATTTAGAAAGTGATATAATCTGGGTTTATCCTTTGTTTGAAGGAAAATATTCTTCAGTTATAAGTTTTGAAGATTTAAAAAATGGAAAAAATTTAAAAATTGTGTTTTGTAAGTCTCCGGATGTATCTGATGTCATTCATATTTTGGTTATTTCTTGTTTAGAAGAAAATTATGAACTTATAAACGATATCTTAATAGATGCATCTGATATTGAAAAAGTATGGGTAATAGATATTAATGGAGATAACAAAAAAGAATTAGTAATTTTGGCAAGGAATTTTACAACATCTCAAGATTCTATTTATGCTTACGAATGTAATATGGATAGTGTTGACGAAATTGATATGTCTGCTGATATGATTGAAAAATTAAAAAAACAAAATATGGAGGATTTTAAATGAAGCGTGTATTAATAGCTGAAGATGAAGAGGCAATAAGAGAGTTTGAAATTATAAATTTGCAAAGATCGGGATATGAAGTTATAGCTACGGACAGCGGAGAAAAAGCTTTGGAGATTTTTCAAAATTATAATGGTGATTTTGATTTGGCTGTTTTGGATATAATGCTTCCGGGAATAGATGGAATGAAAGTATGTAAGGAACTCAGAAAAAAAAGCGATACTATAGGAATAATTTTGCTTACAGCAAAAGCTCAGGAAATGGATAAAATCAGTGGTTTAATGCTTGGAGCAGATGATTATATAACAAAGCCGTTCAGCCCTTCTGAACTCGTGGCAAGAGTAGATGCTCTTTACAGACGTGTTGCACTTAATCTTATGAGAACCGAAAACCAATTTCATGAAGAAATTAAATTTGGAGAATTTGTTCTTAACTTGAAAAACAGAGCATTGAAAAAGCGAGGACAGGTTATTGAACTTACGCAGGTAGAATTTCAAATAATGGAATATTTTTTTTCAAATCCGGGTACAGTTTTAAGTCGCACTCAAATTCTTCATCATGTCTGGGGAGAAAACAATAAAGCTGAAGAAAAAATTGTAGATGTAAATGTTAGAAGACTTAGAATGAAGATTGAAGATAACCCCTCCATACCTCAACATATAATTACGGTTTGGGGAATGGGTTATAAGTGGGAAAATTAATCAAAAAGGATTTATTTTATGACTATAAAAGGGATAAAAAGGCGTTGGATTTTTAATAGTTTGGTATTTATAATTGGTATTTTTACAGTGTTGGTTACGGCATTTGCTTTAGTAATCAGAGGTTATTTTTATAGTGGGATTAAACAAACTTTAAAAGGCAGAACAAACGAACTTTACAGTATGTTTAAGAGTTATTCAATACAAACAGAAACTAATTTTTCGGATATGGCAAAGGAATATATTAAAAATTTCCCTGACAGAGATGCAATGGAGTTAATGGTTTTTGACGAAAATAATAATATTTTAATAACTTCTACTGGTTTTTTACCGGATTACCCCGAAATAAGACCTGATTATGATAGAGCAAGAGAGTCTAAAAATGGATTTGGAATATGGGAAGGTAAGTCTTTTAAAGGTGAAAAATTGATAGCTGTTACCAGATGCATTTATGACCGTTCTGATAGATATATAGGAGCGGTAAGGTACGTTGTGTCTGTAGAAGAAGCAAATTCAAGAATTGTATTTGGTATGATTATGCTTTTGATTTTATGCTCTATGATAATTGTATTTATAATTGTATCGGGAACTCAGTTTATAAGGTCTATAGTTACACCTGTAAGTGAAATATGTCTTAAAGCTCAAATGATTGCTCGAGGTGATTTTCATATCAAGATAGATAAGAAATATGATGACGAAATAGGAGAATTAAGTGATACTATAAATTATATGGCTGAAGAATTGGATGCATCTGAAAAAATAAAAAATGAATTTATTTCTTCCGTGTCTCATGAACTTCGTACTCCTTTGACAGCCATAAAAGGTTGGGCTGAAACCATGCAAATTTGCGATTCAGACCCTGCAACTATAAAACGTGGTTTAGATACAATAGTAAAAGAAGCGGGAAGATTATCTGGTATAGTAGAAGAATTATTAGATTTTTCAAGTATAAGGGATAAGCGTATTAATTTGATAAAGGAAAAAATAGATATTTTAGCCGAACTTGGGGAAGCTGTTTGTATGTTTAAAGAAAGGGCTGTAAATGAAGAAAAGACATTAATCTATAACGAACCTAAAATGTTGCCTCCAATCATGGGGGATAAAAATCGTCTTCGCCAAGTATTTATAAATATTATAGACAATGCACTTAAATATACTTCTGCAGGAGGAGGAGTAAGCATTAGTGCGGGAGTTAATGGAGATATGGTTTATGTGAGTGTTACTGATAATGGATGCGGTATACCGAAAGAACATCTTCCTAATGTTACAAAAAAATTTTATAAAGCAAATTACCTTAAAAAGGGTTCAGGAATCGGTCTGGCAATAGTTGATGAGATAGTAGCTTTGCATGGCGGAAATTTAAATATAATAAGCGAAGAAGGTTTTGGAACTACTGTAACGGTAAGTTTACCTATCATTATAAATGATAAGAATAACGAAAACGATTCTGATTTGGAGACGAATCTATGATAATAAAAGAACTGTATAAATTTGCTTTGCGTGAATTTTCAAATGCGAAAATTGAAGATTTTCATTCAGAAGTTGATTGTATTTTCAAAAAATATTTTAATTTAAGTAAAATTGATATAATTTTGAACGGAAATAAATATGTTCCTAAACGCTATGAAGAAGTTTTATTGCAAGTTTTAAATAAACGTAAATCAGGAGTGCCATTGCAATACATAATGGGCGAATGGGAATTTATGGGACTTAAATTGAAAGTCGGATTTGGAGTTTTGATACCTAGAGATGACACTACTGTACTTGTAAATGAGGCTTTAAAATGCCTATCTAGAATCAGTAATCCTATAATTATTGACTTATGTAGCGGAACAGGATGCATTGCTTTGGCTATGGAAAAATATTTAGATAATTGTTCAGAGATATATGCTGTCGAAAAATCTAAAGAAGCATTTAACTATATTATTGAAAATATTAAGCTTAATAAAAGTAAATCTAAATTTATAAATGATGACATTTTTAAAGTTTATAAAAAATTTGAAGATGAATATTTTGACGCTATTATTTCTAATCCTCCATATATAAAAAGTAATGAAATATCTTCGTTGCAAAAAGAAGTAAGAAAAGAACCTTTAATGGCACTAGACGGCGGAAATGACGGATTGTTTTTTTATGAAAAAATAATTGATTTATGGAGTCCTAAACTTAAAATCGGTGGTATTATAGCTTTTGAAGTAGGTAAAAATCAATCTGAACAAGTAATTAAAATGTTGAAAGAACATAATTTTAAGAATTTACATTCAGTTAAAGATATAAATAATATAGAAAGAGTCGTTATAGGAGTAAAATAAATATATATTTATGGTTAAAAAATAAGGAGTAAAGCCAATATAATGGTTTTACTCCATTTTTAATTATTGTTAAAAAGAATTAGAAGTTAGTAAAACAGATAGTGAAAGTCCCTACTACTTATTCGGAGAAATAATTTTTGTTTGAGTAAATTAAAATTTATTGATTGTCTATTTTGTACATATGTTTTATAAGGTCGAGTATTTTACAGCTATAAGCCCACTCATTATCATACCATGATATAAGTTTTACAAAGTTACTATTTAACATTATACCAGCCTTTTCATCGAATATGGAAGTATGTGAATTTCCGCAAAAATCGCTTGAAACTAACATTTCGTCTGTATATCCCAAAATTCCCTTCATTTCGTTTTGGGAAGCTTTTTTTACGACTTCACAGATATCTTCGTACGTTGTCGATTTATCCAGTTTACAAGTTAAATCAACTACCGAAACATTAGATACGGGTACTCTAAACGACATGCCGGTAAGTTTGCCTTTCAATTCGGGTATAACAAGGGCACAAGCTTTTGCTGCTCCGGTAGAAGAGGGGATTATATTGCATCCGGCAGCTCTTCCTCCTCGCCAATCTTTTGCCGAAGGAGCATCTACAGTATTTTGAGTGCTTGTAATTGCATGAACTGTCGTCATAAGTCCTTCCACTATTCCAAAATTATCGTTAATGACTTTGGCAAGTGGAGCAAGGCAGTTAGTTGTGCAGGATGCGTTTGAAACTATATTCATTTTTGGTTCGTATTTTTCTAGATTTACGCCGCATACAAATGTTGGAGTAACGGTGTCTTTTGCCGGTGCTGATATTATTACTTTTTTAGCCCCGGCTTCGATATGTCCTTTGGACTTTTCAGATGTACAAAATACTCCTGTAGATTCAACTATATATTCCGCTCCTATTGTTTCCCAAGGTATATTTTTCGGTTCTCTTTCCGCAAATATATTTATCACACTTCCGTTTACATAAAGAAGACCATTTTCCGATTTTATTTGAGCATCAATTTTACCCTGAACGCTGTCATATTTTAGCATATAGGCCATATAGTCTGAATTTACAAACGGGTCATTTATTCCTGTAATTTCAATTGATGGTTCGCTAAGGGAAGCTCTTAAAACCATTCTTCCGATTCTTCCAAAACCATTTATACCAATTTTTATCGACATATTTACAACTCCTTAAAAAATTAATTAATAAATTATGTGCAGTAATCAGTAATTATATTACAATCAATGGATACTTATAGAGCGTACTTTTGGCTCTTGAGGAGCATTAATTTGTTTATATGATTCAAGCAAAACGAAAATAATGTATAATCCTACAAGAAATTCAAGGGATGATACTGATATGGATAATTCGCTTACTTGAGATCCTGTTAGGTATTTTATTATTACAGGTACACTTTTCGCAAATATCAACAAAACAGAGGGTAATCCAAAAATAAACATCTGCCTTATCACGTTTGCACTTGAAGAACTTGCAAAAACTTGAGTATGATAGATCATAAACAATGATAAAAATGCGGTAAGTATTACCTCATAAATATCTGCATTGTTATTGTATATTGATAGAAACAAAATCATCGACATTCCAAACCACATTGTGGGACAAAATATGAAGAAAGGTACACCCGCTAAAAAATTTTTCCCGGTAAAGAAAGTAGCTGCATTTAGAGCAAACGTTATACAACATAAAATTGACAACAAAGACATCGAAACAGGCTGCCATTCAAAGTCATACTTCGAGTTGTCATTAAAATATGATGATATACAAAAAAAGAATGAAACAGAGATAAGAACACTAATCGTCCCCAACCATATATTTTTTGGTATATCAATATTTTTTATTCTTATTTTACTAAAGCTTGAAAACATTATAATGCATGAAATCGCAAGCAAGAATACTACCGTAAAAACAGCAGACTCAACGAAAGCTATCGTGAAAATTCCGGAACAAATTTTAAGCGGTACCAAAGTTAGCATAAATGCAAGAAAAATAATCCAAGTATTCTTTAAATTCAAGTTCAAAACCTCCAATAAAACATATTTTTAAAAACTCGTCCATATTTATTAATAATATAATGTTCTCAGTTGATAGTTTATATAAAATAGTTATTAAAGTCAATAAGCAAGAATAATTGTTGTGGGTTTAGCTGTTTAAAATAACGGGGGTTTGTTTTAAATGAAGATATCCTTTAAAAGAAATTTATTTTTTTCATTGATATTATTTATGTGTTTGATTCTTATACCACTTTTGTCTGTAGGAAAAAGTGTAAAATGTGAATGCAATTTAACACAGTTTAAGGAAAATAAGAATGGACTTAAACATCAGTCTTCACATTTTTGTGTTTTAGATGAATCCAACGGAAAAATATTAAATATACCAGACAAAGAGTTTTTATACGGAGCTGTAACTGCGGAGATGCCGGCTAAATTTGAAATTGAAGCGTTAAAAGCACAAGCTGTAGCTTCATATACATATTTCTGTAAATTGCGTAATGATTTTGAAAATTCATCTGATAAGAGCAGAAAATATGCATTTAAAGTTAATACGGAAAAATGGTTGAATTATGTTTCGGAAAATCAAATGCATAAAAAATGGGGAAGTGAGTTTGATAAGTATTACATTAAAATTAAAGACGCTGTTGATAGTGTTTTCGGAGAAGTGATTGAAGATGAAGGGAATTTAATATTAGCCGCATATCATGCAATTTCTTCAGGCAAAACCGAAAAGTCTGCTGATGTTTTCGGAGGTGATTTAAAGTATCTTACAAATGTTGAAAGTCCCGGTGATAAGTTTGCTTCCGGTTATGAAACTACAGTAGAAATTTCAGAAGGAAAATTTAGAGAATTAATTTCTAAAAAATGGAGTGATTGTACTTTTGACGACAATTCTGAAAATTGGATTAGAGATATAGTGCGTACAGATGCAGGAATGGTAAAGGAAGTAAGTGTAGCTTCACATAAGGCAAAAGGAACTGAAATTCGTGAAATTTTCAGTTTAAGATCATCAGATTTCAATGTTGATTATAATAAAGAAAGTAAAAAATTTATATTTAAAGTTTTTGGATATGGTCATGGTGTTGGAATGAGTCAATGCGGTGCGCAGTATATGGCGCAGCAAGGTTCAGATTATAAAAAAATATTGGAATGGTACTATCCCAATACATCTGTTGTGCATTTGAACAAATGAATCAGTATTGAGTTAGGTTGAGTCTGATGTTATAATATGCTTAAGAGGTGAGAAATAATGTGGTTTTTAATGTCGGGAATTACTTTTGAGTATTTATTGATGAGAATTGCGGCAACTTTAGCAGTAGTTTTCCTGACTTTACCTTTTCACGAATATGCTCATGCTTTTGTTGCGTATATGTTGGGTGATGATACTGCGAAAACACTAGGAAAGCTAAAGTTTAGTCCCATTCTTTGTTTTGACCCTATAGGAGCGGCGTGTGTGCTTCTTTTTGGATTTGGATGGTCGCGTCCTATTCCCATAGATACTTCTAATTTTTCAAACGAGCGGCGCGACACTGCTCTGGTAGCTGCAGCAGGTCCTTTTTCTAATTTTTTGTCCGCTTTAGTCGGAGGATTTTTTTTAAACTTAGCAATAGCATCGAGTATGGGAAATAATTGGATTTATTTGTTTTTCGTAAATTTTATTAAAATAAATCTTGAAATAGCTGTAATCAATCTGCTTCCGTTGATGTCCTTAGATGGATACGTTATATTTAATGCATGTCTTCCCAGAAAATTTTTAGAAAAATACTATCCATATCAAAGAACAGTAGAAATTGTTTTGATAGTTCTTTTATTTTTCGGACTTTTAGGTGCGCCTATAGATTTTTTAGAAAATTGTATGTATAATTTCGTAATAAAAATAACAGGATTACCGTTTTTTTACGCATAGAACGAAAAAAATTGCTAAGAATAATAACTACACTAATTAGTTAAGGAAACGGATGTAATGATTTGGATATGTGTTTTTTTGATTGTTTTATTTATTATTTTAATTGTACTTTTTATACCTTTTAATGTTGTCATCAAATATGTTGATAAGTTGAGTATAGAGTTTAGTATTGTCGGAATAAAAATTAAACATAGAAAAATCAAATCAAAGACGAATTGCAAATCGTCGGGTACTTCGAATTATAGAGTTAAAAATGATTTTTTTGATATTTTGAAAAAAAGGGGGTTTGTAAAATCATTCCAAATGTTTTATGATGCTCTTTATGCATCTCGATGTGTGTTCATTAAGTTGATGAAAAAGATAATAATCAATAATTTAAAATTGATAGTAAAAGTTGGTGCAACGAATTCTGCTTTAACGGCAATCAGATATGGACAAGTTTCATCTATAGTATATCCGACTATATCTCTTATAAGTTCATTATGTTCTCCCAAAGAACTTATACTGGAAGTTTCTCCGGATTTTAATGGAGAAAGAATTAAATCTGAGCTTGAGATTAGTATCAGTGGAAATATTTTCAGAATGATACCGGTGTTTTTTTTAGCAGTTAAAAAATATAAAGAATTTATATAACATAAAATATAAAGGTGGTATTTGCAATGAGTGATAAACTGGAAGGAATGATGGATTTTTCAATTCAGAAAATCAAAGAAGTTATTAATGCGGAAACAATTATAGGTAAACCAATAAATACTTCGGATGGAACAGTAGTTATACCGGTATCTAAAGTAAGTTACGGATTCGCTTCCGGCGGCTCGGACTTTACTGTGAGTAAGTGTCCGGATAAAGATTTGTTCGGTGGCGGAAATGGCATAGGAGTTAATATAGTTCCTGTTGCTTTTTTAGTAGTTTCAAATGGAGATGTTAAACTATTGCAAATCCAATCCTTTGATGGTGCAGTTGACAGAATTATTGCAATGACTCCGGATATAATAGATAAAATTATGAGTAAAA